>JAYTAQ010000132.1:0-8431 GCA_043737415.1 bacterium | reverse complement strand
GCAGAATTCAAGGCAGAAGTTGATAATGATCCAAAATTCGGAAGCAAACCTGAAGCTGTAAAAGCTACGATCGTTGAATCAAAGATTAAAAGTTACGCTGAGGAATATTGTTTGCTAGAACAAACATTCTTTAAAGATGGATCTTCAAAAATCGGAGATATGATGAAAGGTGTTTCTGCTAAAGTAGGAGAAGCTGTAAGGCTTAAAAGATTCGTTAGATATGAAGTAGGTGTTTGATCCAACTTTAAATAACGAAAAAGAGGCTGAAAAGCCTCTTTTTTGTTAGAAATGCTGTTGACTCGATAATTAAACTCTATGTGGTAAAATATTACGTACAAAATATGGATATAAACGAATTCAGACAAAAAGCTCAAAAGGCTCTTGATCATTACAGCGAAACCCTTAGCACTATAAGAACAGGTAGAGCATCGCCTTCATTGATTGAGAACCTTCAAGTTGATGCTTATGGTCAAAAAATGCCACTTTTTCAGGTCGCTACAATCGGGGCTCCAGAACCACGTTTATTAACATTATCTGTTTGGGATAAAGGATTGGTTGATGCTGTAGTCAAAGCTATTAAAGAAAGCGATTTAGGAGTTAATCCTCAGACTGAGGCTACTTTAATTCGACTAAGCCTCCCGATGATGACAGAAGAGAGACGAAAAGAGATGACTAAAGTCGTTGGAAAATACGGTGAAGAAGCTAGGATTGCTATCCGAAATGCAAGAAGAGATTATCTTGATGTTTTAAAGAAAAAAGAAAAAGATGAGAATTTACCTGAAGGCATTGTAAAGTTAGAAGAGGAAAAAGCTGATATTGAAGTAAAAAAATATAACGATCAAGTTGAGCAAATGTCAGACGCTAAGCAAAAAGATCTCATGCAATTCTAATTTTATATTAGATATTGAAATAAAGATGGCTTAGATCTCTTTATTACTTTTTAATTTAAATTTGTGTATTATCAAATATATGCTTATGTTTATAATCACTTTAGTCGTTTTTATCTTACTTATCGGTATCTTGGTTCTCGTTCATGAATGGGGTCACTATAAAGCTGCTCGAGCAGTCGGTATTAAGGTAGAAGAGTTTGCAATTGGTATGGGACCAAAAATTTGGGGATGGAGAAGGGATGAAATTGATTTTAACCTGAGACTTCTTCCAATTGGTGGTTATGTGAAGATGTATGGTGAGGGTGATTATGATATTAAATCACCTGATAGTTTTGCTGGAAAAGCTCCTTCATTAAGGTTAATAGTTTTACTAGCTGGAGTTTCAATGAATTTTCTCCTTGCAGTAGGCCTTTTCTATGTACAAGGGGTTCACCAAAATTTTCAATTTAGAAATATTGAAGGATTGTTTAATGGAGAATTTAAACCATGGTTTGGTGAGAAAACTGACCCAAAAATTGCTATTAGAGAGGTTTCAAGCACATCACCTTTAAATGGTAAGATTAAGGATTACGATATAGTTACTAAAGTTAACGGAAATGATTATAATTCAATTGATTTTGTTAAAATTATCGAAGAGTACAAGGGAAGAGAGCTTAAATTAGATGTTGTAGGCTATGCTTCGAGCGATGTTAGACAAGTTACAGTAATTCCCAGGACTGAAGTTCCTGCTGGTGAAGGCCCATTAGGGATTAAAATAGGACTGATATCATTTACCGAATTTAAGGGAGTTGGAAAATATGCTGCCGGATTTGGCCAAGCAGCTAATACTGTTCAAAATTTTGTATTCAGTCTTAAACAAATTTTTTCGCTATCCGTACAGCAAAGCACGATTGTTCCTGTTGCTGATAGTTTTGGTGGTGCAATAAGTATTTTCGAGGTTTTAAGCAAGATTATTATAGTCTTTGGATTTTGGGGTGTTCTTGAGCTTGCAGCCTTATTCTCGATCAATTTAGCTGTGTTTAATATACTTCCCATCCCGGCTTTAGATGGAGGTCATGTGTTTTTCACACTTGGAGAGCTTATTTTTAGAAGAAAGCTCCCAACATCTGTATACAACTACTTAACATTAGGTGGGTTTATCCTGTTGATAGGCTTTATGCTGGTCGTGACAGGTCTTGATCTCGTCAAGCATACGAATGTTAGAAATTTGTTTTGTACTGATACATATCAGGTAAAGTTTGTTTGCGACTTGAGTGATTTAAGACAATAGACCAATATTCGCAAATTATCCTTCTATACTCTATAATCCAGGTATCCACACAAGAAAGGGGGTGATGTTTTATGGCAATTATTTTAGCACCAGGAGAATCAGTAGATAGTGCTTACAGGCGATTCATTAAAGAATTGATTGTAAACGGTACATTTAAAGAGCTTGAGAAAGCTAGATACCATATCGGAGAGGGTAAACTTAAAAGCGACGCGCGACGACAGGTTTACAAAACAAAACGAAAACGAGCAGCCGCTCGAAGAAAGACTGCAAACAAGAAGTCGTAATTCTTAATTTCAGTTCATTTTCACCCACTGGTTAAGTCCAGTGGGTGTTTTTGGTTTTTCTGATATAATGCTGAATGAAACCACTAAAAACTTATGATGACGAGTATTTCTTTAAATTTAAGAACAAGCCTGTAGAATTAAAACCTTTTGATCCCGATACTAAAGTTCTTGCAAATCAGTATTTATCTATTCTGAACAAAGAACTTGAACACTATGCTGTAAAAGCAGTACTTACAGGATCAACTCAATATGAGATTAGTGGTCGCGGCGAGATTGAATTAGTTATTTATGTTAAAGAAGATCGTGCTTGGCCAGAATTAATTAAATATTTCACTTCACATCATAAGGGGGTTGGAAACTTAGATAATGCCTATGCCAGGTTTAATTCTGTTTATCTTGAAAATAACATTGAAATTATTTTAAAACGTGGTTATACAGCAAAAGTCGGCATAGCGTTGGAAAATTATCTTCTGACTCATCCTGAAGAACTAATCCGGTACCAACATCTTAAAAATAAATTTTCTAAATCGAAGAGAGATTATTATAGAGAGAAAAACAGATTCTTTGAGGTAATTATTGAGTCAATTCCAGAATAATATTCTAAATGATTCTTAATTTTAATATCCTCTTTCTTGTCACTATTTGTCCTGTTAGGTATTATCAAATTAGAGTAAAATTACTTACTACTACAATTTTAAGTCATTAATAATTCTTATGTCGTTATATCAAAAATATAGAGCAAAAAAATTCAGTGAAATCCTTACACAGGGGCATGTTAAGTCAATTTTACAGTCATCTTTAAAGACCAATTCATTTGGTCATGCTTATCTTTTTGTTGGTACTCGAGGAACTGGAAAAACATCTTTGGCTCGTATCTTTGCTAGAGCTTTGAACTGCCAGAATCTTGATTTACTAAAAGAAACTGGAGAACCCTGCAATGAATGTCAAAGCTGTATACTTTCTTTGAACGGATCTCATACAGATATTATTGAAATGGACGCTGCATCCAATCGGGGCATTGATGAAGTTCGGAGCTTAAAAGAATCTGTTGATTTTCTCCCTTCTATCGGGAAATATAAAGTTTATATTATTGATGAAGCTCATATGATGACTAAGGAGGCTTTTAATGCACTTTTAAAGACTATTGAAGAGCCGCCAAAGCATATTGTATTTATAATGTGTACAACTGAATTGTTTAAGCTTCCTGCAACGATTATCTCAAGATCTCAGGTATTTGAGCTTCGTAACGCTTCAATTGATGAAATAGTTGCAAAAATCGATGTAATTCTAAAAGCTGAGGGTGCTGATATCGATAATGATGCGAAAAGGATGATTGCAAAACTTGGTAAGGGAAGTTTTAGAGATACAGAGAGTATCCTTGAAAAGCTTATTGGATCAGCTAAAGATAAGCTTCTGGATCTTGACGGTGTCGTTACTGCCCTTGGTCTTTCTTCTATAATGCTTATTGAGAACGTGAAAAAAGTTTTATATACAAAAGACTTGAAAGTATTGCAGAGTATTCTTGAAAATGAGCTTGATGAGGGCAGTATTTCTAACTTTAACCACCAACTGGCTGAATCTGTTTATGAAGATATAGTGGAGAGTTTGGCTTCAAACCAGGTTGATGCTTATAAATATGAGATATTTGATTTTTTGGCATCTGTTGATAAAGAGCTTAGAAATACGACAAATCCTAAACTTCTTTATATCGCAAAGCTACTGAATTATGTCAAAAACTATTCAGGACCGGGGTACATAGTTACAGCATCTAATCATTCACCAGCTTCACAAAACCAATCATCACAACCTGCTTTATCAGTGCCATCATCCACAAATAGCGCTGAAGGCGAGATTGATTCAATTACAACTGAGAGGATGAAAAAAAATCCATCAGAGCTTTTGCGTGAGAGATTAAAAAGGACTCCTCAGTCTGGAGACGGAGAAAGAAACTTACCCAATAGTAATTCTGAAACATCAAAGTCGAAAGTAATATCAAAGATTGATTTTCTTAATTTTATGAAAGATAAAAATTCTTACTTATTTAGATTTTTCTCAAGTCATGAGTTCCAGATAGGTGATGATAAAATCATTGTACAAGCAGAAAAACAGATGGAGAAAGACTTGATGATGAGAACTCAGACTCTGGACATCATTAATATTTTTGCTGAAAAATTTGGCACAAACCTTAGACTTGAGATTGGTGATCCAAAAATTGATATGCGTAAGAAAGAAGAAAAAGTCGTTGCTGAGATTCAAAAAAAAGTTGAAGATCTAGGCGATGATGAGCTGGAAAACATATTTAAGGTTTAAGTTCAGATTTCCTGATTTATCTTTTCGCTTAAAAAGGTATAATTGTACAGTATGAATAATCCACTAGGAGCAGTAAAAGACATTTATAAACTTCAAAAAGAAGCCAAGAAAATGCAAGAAGAGATGAAGCTAGTTCTTGTGACCGGTGAATCAAAAAAAGGTTTGGTTAAAGTTACGCTTAATGGTGCTCAGGAGATGATTGACGTTTCTTTTGATGATGGAATTATGACTGACAAAAATGAGTTAAAGAAGTACTTAAAAGATGCTTACACTGACGCCCAAAAAAAGCTTCAGAAGGAGATGGCAAAGGGAATGGACCTTGATAAGCTCAAAGGTATGCTTGGAATGTAATTTTATATAATGCTTTAGTAAATGTGCCAATTGAAAAATTGGCACATTTTTTGTATTCTAACTGCACTAAAGTATCTACTTGATCACGCAATTATACGTAAATTGAATTATGAAATTACCTAGAGATTTTAAATTTTTAATTAATGAGCTGGAAAAGCTTCCAGGTCTTGGACCTAAATCTGCTATGAGGTTGGCACTCTACTTGATGCAGTCGAAGGACTCAAATGCAATTGCGTTGTCCACAGCTTTGTCTCAGGCAAAAAAGAATACTCGTTATTGCAAGCAGTGTGGGGCATTGAGTGATGATGAGGTTTGTGAAATTTGCAGTGATGAAACCAGGGATGGAACGAAAATCTGCGTAGTTGAAAATATTGTAGATCTACTCGCAATTGAGCGGGCGGGCTTTTATAGTGGCCTTTACCATGTCCTTGGCGGTGTAATTTCACCATTTGAAGGAGTTGATGAATCTGAGATTAATCTTGAGGGGCTTTACTCGCGTCTAAATAAAGTTAATGAAATTATTTTTGCCTTGCCATCTAGTATTGAAGCAGATGCCACTTTTTTGATTATGAAGGATAGAATTGAGGAGACTCATTCAAATGCCAGGCTTTCAAAGGTTGCAATTGGTTTACCAGTAGGTAGTAATATTGATTATGCTGACAGCTTGACGTTAATCAGATCATTTGAAAACAGGTTTGGAGCCTGATTTTAGTAGAAATTCCTTCTTTTTTATGGTATAACTACGAGTTGGCGATATTTAATTCACCATAACTCTTTCTATTTTAGAAGTGAGCTTGCATTGAATCGTTAATGCAGAATTAATAGCATGGCTATGACAGATATAAACAAGTACGAATTAATGGTTATTATTAAACCATTGCTTCCTGAGAATGTAAGAATGGGTGTAGAATCCAAGATTATTGAGACTCTGGAAACAGCAGACGGAAAAGTTACAAAGACTGACGTTTGGGGAAAGAGACATTTAGCTTATAGAATGAAAAAGCACACTGAGGGCTTTTATATCGTTTATGAGTTCGAAACCCGATCTGTAGACATTGCAAATATCGAAAAGATTTTGAAATTGAATAAGGATATTCTTAGATATTTATTAATTAATACAGATAACTAAGGATCTGATTTAAGAATTATTAAAATACTATGGAACAAAAAATTGATTACAAAGATGTTTTTAGACTTAAAAAGTTTATCACTAGACGAGGTAAAATCCTTCCTAGAGCTAAAACTGGTCTAACAGCCAAGGGCCAGAGAGCTCTTTCTCGCGAAGTAAAACGAGCTAGATTTATGGCTTTAATTCCTTATATGACTCGAGAATAATCTTGAAGTCGGGAATTTGAAGGAGCGATATTATCGCTCCTTTTTTTTCGCCTATTTTTGCTCAAGGGATGGAGCCGGAGGCGCTTCAACTTGAAAATTAATGTTACTGTCGTTATCGATTTTCTCTATAGCAACTTTATTTATATCAAGGTAGGTTGTGGCATATACTAGAAATTCTTCTCTTCTTTTGATAAGTTTTTTTCTAAGAGTTTCAAAATGCATACGCTTAGTTGATTTTGACTTGAGGACATACTTTAGAAATAGTCTAAGAGTCTGGATAAATCCCTTTCCTGAGCTTGAATCGGTTTTAAGGTAAGTTTGTTCTATTTCAAAGATTCTAGGAATAGAGTAGAGTTCGAGCCAATCAAGATTGTTTAAAATTTGAGACTCAAGAGTTTTTGGCTTGGTTAACTGGAATAGGGAATGCTTTCGAATTGCATATCTTACTTGGTCTATAAAGTCGCTTTTGAAACCTATTTCCACTGCTCTTTGAGAGAATTGGCTAGAAGAGCCAAATCCATCCCAAAGCAAAATAAAAGTCCCATAAACAACACCTGAAGTGATTCTTTCACTTCTCCACACATCATGCCAGCAGATAGCTGCTAATAAAACCTCTACATTGAGTTCATTTAATTTAAGACCGGGTTCTTTATCAATAAATTCATGAAGATCATCAAAAATTCGATAAATATGAGGATGGGAATGCGCCTTATCTACTGCTCTTTGCATGATTTTTATACCATCATCACAAAGTACCATTACTTCATCAGACACTATTATACCTGTTTTATCAAGAAATTCTTTTAATTGCATTAGATGTCAGATTGAATTCTTATCTTTTTCAACGTCCTTATATTGTAATGTATTAGAATAGAAAAAAAAGACTGCACTAATTCTCCCTTTTTGATAGCTCTTTTAATACTTCATATTTTTTGTATACTGTTTATATGAAGCTGTCCCCTTCGATTTTAAGTGGTCATATACAAGATGCATTTACCTGGTTACTACCAGTTAGTCTGATTGTTTTTACATTTCTTATTTTGTTCTTTGGTATCTCTGAGCAGGTAGGCAATATCAAGGTTTTTAATGTAAATTTATCAAACCAGGTTCAGGAGCTTGAAACTCAAATAGCTGATCTAAAAGGCAATAATGTTCCTGTAGCTGCTGAAGTAAACAAACCTGGTAAACCAACGGTGGTAAAAGAAAGCAATCGTTTCAGAAATGTTGAAGCAAGTAAGCAAAAAATTAATCTTAATGGTAAAACTTACTGGATGTTTAAACTGATTTCAGATAAATCAGTAAACGAAGATAGCCGATCCGTTATGGTTTTAGGTGATGCTTGCTACTACATGTATACAACACTTTCTGACTCTAAATCTGAAGCCAACTTTTTTGATATGGTTGAATTTAATTCAACTGAGCAGAAATCAGTTAAGTCTCCAACTGGTCCTGAATGTAAAAACCTAGTGGTATTCCTTGATGATAAAATGGTGTTTTATAATGATTTTGATTCAAATGATTCGAGTAAATTAAAAGAAGTATTGGGAAGAGTTGCTGGTTCTCCGAAACCCTCAGATAATCTGTTAAAAGCTGCAAACGAAGCCTTAAAGTAATTTATTATGAAATATACAGCGCAAGTTATTTATACAGATTTTACAGAAGTATTCGAGGTTGATTTAAGAGATAAAAAGCTAGATATTAAACTTCTTGAAATTAAAGATAAACCTGATAGCAACAAAGAAATCCTTACACTAGATTTAAATTCTGATATAAAAGCTAACTATTCAAGCCTTCCCTATGAACCTGGTGATATTACTGTTATTCAAGTAAAAAATATGTTTATCGTAGCTTGTTTTGTAGGGTCGGAAACTCATTGGATGAAATTCACTTCAGGGGAGCTTTTGGAATATCTTTTTAAGAATGATGTTACAAAGCAGGTACTTCCTTATATAAATGAAGACAATCAGATTATTTTAAATTCATTTTTGTCC
>JAYTAQ010000131.1:0-3429 GCA_043737415.1 bacterium | reverse complement strand
ATGTTTTCATATGTTAATATTCGTACGAACCTTTGCCAGTTTCCCAAGCCCAAGAGCTTTGGATTATTGCTTCCAGATTATATCTTATTTCCCAACCTAAAACCTCTTTTGCCTTCTTATTATCAGCTACAAGAACCGCTGGATCACCTGGCCTGCGGTCCGATTCAACGACAGTAAAATCTTTCCCTGATACTTTTTTTACTTCATTAATTATTTCTTTGACGGAATATCCTTCTGAGCTGCCTAGATTAAAGACATCAGATCTATTTTTTTTAACCATAAATTCAATTGCTTTTATGTGGGCGTCCGCTAGATCTAGCACATGAACATAGTCTCTGATGCAGGTTCCATCCTTTGTCTGATAATCAGTGCCATAAATAGCGATGGACGGCCTTCTGCCTAATGCTGCGTCCATGATAAGGGGGATTAGGTGTGATTCAGGTGCATGGTCCTCGCCAATTAGTCCTTCTAATTGGCATCCACATGCATTGAAGTATCTCAGAGCAACGTAATTTATTCCATAGGCTTTATAAGAATCCTCTAAAATCTGCTCAAACATATATTTACTTGATCCATAGGGGTTAATTGGAGATTTGGTAGTCGTTTCTTTGATTGGAACTTCGTCAGGTTGTCCAAATACAGCTGCTGTTGAAGAGAATACGATTTTATTAACACCAAATTCGCTCATTGCAGCAAGTAGATTTAACCCTCCGATCACATTATTTCCATAATACTTTAGTGGATCTTTGACCGATTCACCCACTTCAATATAAGCTGCAAACTGAATGACTGAATCAGGTTTAAATTCCTCTATTGCACTCCTAATCTCAAGAATATTTAGCAGATTTCCTTTATAAATAGAAATCTTTTTTGAAGTAATTCTTTGTACAATATCAAGTGCTTCCTGATGGCCGTTTTCAAGACTATCAAATACTGCTACCTCATAGTTTTTGCGTAGAAGTTCAAGAACTGTATGTGAGCCAATATAGCCCGCTCCACCAACAACTAATACTTTCATAATGTTTGTAAATTAGTATATATCATTGAGAAAAAAACCAACAATTTATTTCATCGAATCCACAAATAATCGATAATCTCTCTCTTTATTATCATCAATAATATCTGTCTTCCTAGTTATAGATTCATAATGTTTCCACTGAGATTTTGGATGATAAAGTGAGCGGTAACCATGTTTATCCAGTGTTAAGCATAAATCAATATCCTGGTACGCAATAATATATTTTTCATTAAACATTCCTGCTTCAATAAGCTTTTTTTTCTCTACCATCATACATGCAGCGGTAACTGCAATTGGGTTTCTGACAGTATTAATCGGGGCTCCTGAGCCACCATGACTAAACCCCGAAAGTCCCTGGAATGGATGATATGGTATTTCTCCATTTTTTGTCTTTTTAAAATCAACACCAGCATGTTGAACGGTGTTATTTGGATAAAGTAATTTTGCACCTACAGCACCAATTTCGGGTCGAAGTGCATTTTCAACCATATACTGAATTGATTCTGATTCAAGGCATTCAATATCATTGTTCAAAAAAAGTATAAGATCACCTTTACTTTCTTTTACTCCCTGATTATTTATTTTTGAATAATTAAATGTTGACTGATTGTACTGTATAATTCTCGCTTTACTGGAAATCTCAAGCTCATTATAATACCTACTTAGCTCTACTTCCGTACTACCATTTTCTACAATAATTATTTCAAAATTTTTATAAGTATTTTTTATGTACAACGAGTTTATACACATCTCTAAGTATTTTCGGTTATTTTTATTAGCAATAATAATTGAAACTAAAGGTTCAGGTAAATTATATCTGATACATGAGGAACCACTCCAGACCCCTGGCTCGATATATGCATTAATTTTATTATCAAAAAGGTAGGTTTCTAAGGTCTTTTTGTGTGCATCTACTATGTATTCCTTATTTTCAAGTAGAGATGCAGTAGAGGATGATGATTTTCGCCAATGGTAGAGTATTTTAGCTATATGGCCTATTCTTATCCCTTTTGTAAATGATCTAATTGCCAATTCCCAATCCTGCGCACCTTCAAATCCAGCTCGAAAACCTCCTAGATTTATAAAAAGATCTTTTTTTATCAAGAAGTGAGGGAAATACATTGTACTCAAAAGGTAATCAGGCTGGAAATCAGGCCTAAAGAATGGATCGGACCGTTTATCTTCAATATCTGTATAATCTTCGTCTCCATATATAATTTCAAATTCAGGGTTTGTATTAATTTTGTATATATATTCCTCAAGCATAAATGGCGAAACAGTATCGTCGTTATCAAGAAGTTGAAGGTAATCACCGGTTGAAATTTCTACACAAGCATTAGAATTTAGAGAGATATGGTTGTTTAATGTTGAAAGCTTGTATTTAAATTTATCACCTAAGGATTCAGAATACTCTTTGATTACCTTAATAATCTCATCTTTATTATTTGTTGAACAATCGTCGACGCAGCAAATCTCCCAGTTTCCAAATGTCTGATACCTAACGCTGTCAAAGCACTTCCTCAAGAGAATTGGATCAGTATTGTATACAGGAATTATAAAAGAAAACTTAGGCTGTATAGGTAAATTTAGAAACGAATCTTTATGAGCAAAAAGCAAAGGCTCTTTTTCCAGAATCCAATTACTATAATTTTTTTCATTCCATTCCTGGTCTAATGAAAACTTTTGACCGAGAAAAGCTGCTACCTTTTGAGTAGCGGCTTTCGGACCGTTCGATTTGAGTACTCTTAAAGTTTTTTTTGCTAGAAATATAAAATAATCCACTTGTGTACTAAACAAACTCAATATATTCTTAATTACCGTTTTGTGGCTCAGTTGTTGGTGTTGTTGTAGGTTCAGCAGCTAATAATCTGTCGATTTCAGCCTGTAATTCTGCAAAAGTTGGAACATTTCCATTAGCTCCCTCAAATTTTTTGCCATTGATTTCAATTGTCGGAGTTCTTGAATATCCTTTTTTCTGAGCTTCATTTGCGCCATCTTTGACTACTTGCCTATAAGTATTTTCGTCAAGCTCTTTTCGAAACTTTGTAGTATCAAGTCCCAATTCCTTTGCATAATCCACGTATTTAGCTATATTCCATTCTGTCGACTCTGCAGTTTGTCTTGTATAAAGAATATCATGATACTCCCAGAATTTTCCTTGAACCGAAGCTGCCTCAGCTGCTTCAGCCGCTTTTTGAGCATTTCTATGAAGTGATGTTAATGGGAAATATTTGTATTCAAATTTGATTTTGTCTACATAAGCCGCTTTTAGTGCCTGTTCATCATTACTAAAAAAGCTTGAGCATCCAGGACATTGAAAATCAGCGTATTCTGTAACTACTACTGATGAATCAGCTTTTCCCCAAAATTTATTAGTTTGAGTGAGTGAATTTGACTGAGAATCAGGAAAT
>JAYTAQ010000130.1:0-3448 GCA_043737415.1 bacterium | reverse complement strand
TCCTGTCGTTATAAGAGTTTCAGGTGATGAGGCTGCTGTGAGCCTTGGTGACAGAAGTGCTCCGGACTTTAACTTGTTACGAAGCCTTGTTTCTGGGGTTATGACTCTAAATATTGGTCAGGATAATGAAGCTGTTCCTGTAAAAGCAGATATTCGCGAGATACCCAAGCCTAAGCATCCGCATCGTTTAACTCCAACTGAAGCTCTAAAAGATTTTAGAAAAAATAAAGGCCTTGAAGATATTGAAATATCTTTAGCAGAGCGTTTAGGTTTCCTAACTGAAGCGCATCCAGGAATGAAGGAAGAGCTAGAAATTTTGTCTAGAGTTCCGGATTCATTTAAAGGTAAAGAGATTTTGGTAGAGCTCTTTGAAGCAGGTTTACTTGACGATGTATTATTTGCTAAGAGTCTTGAGTTAGGCTACAGATTCAATAAAGGAGTATATGTTCACCGTGACGGAAAAGAATTTTTTGAAACAATATCTATTGGAAATAGGGGTGGAAAGCTCTTTACAGTCGACGTATTTGCCGCACCTAAAGTCTTAAATGATAGGGAAGATCTTGGATTGGAATACGGTGACAAACTTTTACAACATGTTTTTGAAAATATAATTGAGCTTGTAATTGATAAAGTTCCGAAGGCACATATCTTTAGAAATGGGGTTGTTCTAAGTTTATGGATACCTGAAGAATCTTCAGATCTTTTTAATACTGAATTAATGAAATCTCTGAAGGAGAGACTTGGTGATGTTTATGAGTTTGATGATCGGAATGGAGTGAAGAATACGATACCTTTGATCTTGGGAACAACGGTACAAAATGTAGGTGCGGGAGAACAAGAGTACGAGGAGATTTTCCCTTCTTTGAAATCAGAACAAGAAACAGTGCTTTTTAGAGATGAAATGATTGAGCTTACAAATTATTTACAGAGTGGAAGACCCGTACCACGCGAGCTTTTTGAGCAATTTTCACCCAATGATGAAAAACGTGGTATAACAAGGCTGCTGAATTTAGGTTTTTCAGCTGATGAACTCACTGATTTGAGAGCTTATTTTGAAAAAAATCTATTAATTAAAGCTTTTGAAACACAATTTCACGGGATTTTATTAGATAAATTAAATCTTTTTACTGAAACCAAATCAAGAACAGCTGGATTTAGAAGATAAAAATGGTATAAAAATAGTTATTCGGACTCTGGTTTGATTCCCACAATCTCCACCACATCCAAATATCAAAGACTACAGATGTTTAGTTTTCGTAATCAATAATTGATCCACTTGTGTTCTTACTTTTTCCATTACACTTTTTTGTAATGTCTTTTCACTATCCGGAAGATTTACAGCAAAAAGTGCTGACATCACAACATCAGAAATCAGTTGAATAGTTGTCGAATGTTGGTTGCCTTCCCAATAACATTCCTCGAATGGTTGTCGAAGATGGTCAGGAAGTTGCATAAGTACTCGTGCAAGATCGTATTCACGTGCACATCCTGAGGCATGTTCAAAGTCTATAAGCTGTAAATTTCCTTCGTCATCAATTATGACATTTCTAGGACCAGGATCCATATGGCATAAAACTGGGGTAACGAAATCTAGCTCATCTTGGAATATATTTAAGATCAAAAGTAAATCTTGCTTTTGATCTGGAGCTAATCGAGATGCATTTATTCTTATAGACAAATAATCCCTATAATCATCGAACAATTCACAACTTTTCCCTCCTAAACGCCCAAATTTTTGTACTTTATGTGAATGTATTTCTTTTAAAACATCTGCATACTCTTTAACTCTTTTTTCTAATTCGGGAATAGTAATATTTTCTCCATTTAAATCTTTTACTGCTGTAGAAGAGATTTGAAAATTGTTATGTGTTGAGATTAATCTTTGAGGATCTATTTTTGATATGGCTTCTGCCTCTGATATAGGTGATCTAGAATGAGCCTCTAGGCCTATTCGTGTAATGGTGGGAGTCTTATTGGTAGTAGTTGGTAGAACGCATACACCGTTTGATCGTAAAACTTGGTGAGGCTTGATTGCTACTGTTACCATTTCCAATAAACAACTGCACATTGTCGAGTGAAATTGATCCAAGGAAGGAGCTGTGCTGTCTAATTTACTTCTACTAATACTTATAAGTTGCTTTCCTAATAATGTTGTATCAGTGGCAAAGCCATTTAACTGTATCAGTGATTGTAAGATCAGGTTTCCAAATTCTCTTGGAGAATATCCAAATTGTTTTTTTTCACCAAGACGCCATCGATGAAAGTATTCTGGGTACACATATCCATCTAAAAGCTCCCAACGAACTTTTTCTAATGTCCACATCATTTTATGAGCTACATTACGATGTTCAATCTTTTCTGGTGCCACTTCTTTTTTGAGTTGAACAACATATTCAGAGGCCTCATCTATAATTTTAGAATAATCACCGCCATAATAATTTTGAATTATTTCATCAGTTTTAGCTTTAGTTGTAAGTCGTTCTTCTTTTCGTTTATAAAACCATACTTCTTGCACTAAACGTCGTACATTTTTCAAGGCATAAGATGGTGGCAGGATTCCAGTAATAGATTTTTCATAATTGCCTATAAATTCTTCAAGGCTTACCACTAGATCTGAATTAATATCATCTTCATTTATTTCTAAAGAACATTTTTTACCACTATATACTTTAAGATGTTCTCCTCGCAAGTAAGGAAGTCCAACTCGTACTGGAAATACTTCGCGATATAAAAGTGCTTCATCTAAGGTTAAAACAGTTGCTCCATGCCGGGCTAAGTTGGGGTAATTGTACGCTTGGCTAAGACGTCTTCTCAAATTTATTTCCTGTTGATAAATAGACGATATTTCGGAGAATGTCGGACTCGTTTGAGGATTCACAGTGACCCACACATCCATATCACTTAAACGATTTTCATTATGCATACCAAATGAACCTAAGATAGCAACCTCTGAAACTCTACAAATATTAGGATCAGCACAAATTATCTCACTGTATCTATCAGCGATGGGCACCGCTTCTTTTTTAATATTCCCTGGTACTCTCTGATTGGTAATCGCAGGTGTCTGGAGCATTGTCATATATAATTGTTATATAGCATTAACTTAATTATACTTGTATCGTCCAAGTTTTGTAAACAAGTTATAGACGATACCCTATTGCAATAGCTCAGCAGCGATATTATCTATTAATAATTTTTCATTTTTAGAGAAGTAAATGTCACCACGTTCTCCATAGAGCACAATGCGTTTATATTCTCCAAAGATGGTGCTTCTTCCAGCTTCTGATTCGCTCCAATTCTCACGTGTTAGCTTAGTGCCAGTATGTCTGTTTATTGTTTCATATGTAAATTGAACCAGAGTTGTTGAAGGTAAAAACTTTTTAAGAGTTAAAAAAGCTCGCCCTGCATGCCACGACAAACAAATAAACATTACATGGTTATATTGACT
>JAYTAQ010000129.1:0-8561 GCA_043737415.1 bacterium | reverse complement strand
CTCCAGATCAATTTTTTTAGGTCGAGGTGTTTACTTTAAGTACATTTCTAACCTTTCAATCGTAATCATAGTCGTTTTTGGAACCTTCGTTTACCTTGGATTTGAAGCTTCGCAAGGAAAAAAAGGTTTTATCTCTAAGTTTTCAAACGTAGCCTCAGCTAATGAGGCTGTTTTATTTAGCGCTGGTGGTCAGACAGTATTAAATCAAAAGGAGTTTAATGTAGTTAAATACGTTGTCAACGGAGGTGATACATTGTCCGGAATTGCTCAGAAATACAGCACTCCAGATAACTTAATCACTGTTGATACAATTCTTTGGGCAAATGCATTAAAATCAACTGATCTATTAAGACCAGGTATGGTCCTGGATATTCCCCCTGTGCAGGGTACCATGCATACTGTTAAAAAAGGTGATACCGTCATTGCATTAGCAAAAACCTATGGCAAAATTACCGAAAAATCCTCCCCTGAAAATATTATTGGTGTAACTCAGGAAATAACTGACATTAACTTGCTTGATGTTAAAGTTGATGGTGATTCTAGAATGCCAGTTTTGGTGGAAGGTCAAAAAATTATTATTCCAGGTGGAGTAATGCCAGAAGAGCCTAAACCAGTATTCATAGCTGCAGTAAATGCACCAGCTAGGGCTGTTCCTATCTCTGCTAAGCCTCAAATCATTCAACCGGTTAACAACACGGGTCAAAAATTTATCTGGCCTGTTGCAGGTAATAGAGGAGTTATTACTCAGTATTTCAGCCAGTGGCATACAGCAATTGATGTAGCTGATTCAAGTGGTCCTCCTTTAGTATCCATCGCTTCAGGAACGGTTGTTTCCTCTGGATGGCAAAAAGGAGGAGGAGCAAACGTAGTCACTATCAAATTTGATGGGGGGGGGTACAGCGCTTTATATGCACATATGGCTTCGATTTCTGTTTCAGCTGGAGATAGAGTAGAGCAAGGTCAGGTAATAGGTAGGATGGGTTGTACAGGTTCTTGTACTGGTACTCATGTTCACTTCTCGCTTTTTAATAATGGTGTTAACGTTAATCCTTACCTTTATGTTGTAAGATAACATTTACTCATCTGTTACCCATCGGAGTTCTGCGGTTTACCGGTTATAATGATTGTTATGATCGGAAAAACCCTTGCTTCAGCGATAGTAGGCCTAGATGCCGAAATTATTCAGATTGAGGTTGATATGGTACCAGCTCAGCTCCCTGGCTTAATCATCGTCGGGCTACCTGATAAAGCCGTTCAAGAGGCTAAAGAGCGAATTATTGCGTCTATTAAAAACTCAGGTTTTGAATGGCCAAGACGCAAAATTATTGTAAATCTTGCTCCGGCAGATATTCCAAAGACCGGCACCGCTTTTGATCTTCCGATAGCCATCGCAATCTTAATCTCATCAGAACAGATCAGTTTTGATTCAAATAACTTTATCTTTGCAGGTGAACTCTCCCTTGATGGACAATTAAGACACATAAATGGAGCTTTATCTATAGCTTTAGAGTGCAAGAGCCGTAACATCCATAATTTAGTACTCCCTGCCTTGGACGCGCATGAGGCCGGTCTTGTGAAAGAGGTTGAAGTTATTGGAGCAAACTCACTTTTAAACGTAGTAAATCACCTAAATAATACGCAAAAAATTGACCCAACGCGAAGCAACTTTGAATCTCAACTCCAAACCAGAGAATATGAAACGGATATGGAAAATGTGAGAGGTCAGGAAAGTGTAAAGCGAGCAATGGTTATAGCTGCAAGCGGTGGTCATAACATTCTTCTCTCGGGAACTCCGGGATCGGGTAAAACAATGATTTCCAGAGCTCTGGCGTCGATACTACCTGATTTAACCTTTGAAGAAGCATTAGAGATAACGAAAATATACTCTGTTGCCAATCTTCTGGAAAACAAGAAGAGCATAATTTCAAATAGGCCATTCAGGTCGCCTCATCATACTGCCTCAACGGTTTCTATTATAGGTGGTGGTAGATTTCCAAAACCAGGTGAACTTTCGTTAGCACATCGCGGCATTCTGTTTTTAGATGAGTTCCCTGAGTTCTCAACATACGCCTTGGAGGCACTAAGGCAACCAATTGAAGACAAGAAAGTTGTAGTATCAAGGATTTCAGGCACTTTGACATTCCCAGCTAATTTTATGTTGGTAGCAGCCATGAATCCATGCAAATGTGGATGGAAGGGGGATCTTGAAAAAGAATGCATCTGTACCCCTGGCGTCATAGATAGATATAGGAAAAAAATCTCAGGGCCAATAATGGATAGAATTGATTTACAAATTAATGTTCCAAGAGTAACAGTTAAAGATTTAGCTAAAACTCCGAACTCAAAAGAGACTTCATCAAGTCTAATAAGAAGGAATGTACAAAAATGTCGTGATTTTCAGTTGAAGCGATACAAAGGAAAAAGTATTTTTAGCAATTCAGAGATCCCTCAAAAAGATATTGAAAAATACTGTAATATGGAAACTGATGCAAAAAACATGCTAATAACAGCGACTCAAAGAATGAATTTATCTGCCAGATCATACTTTCGATTGATAAAAGTAGCTAGGACTATTGCAGACCTGGACGAATCAGATATTATTTTAAAACAACATATTGCAGAATCACTACAATATCGAATGAACTAGTAGCATTACAAATTACTCACAATATTAGTATAATTTGACCTAAAACATGAATCTATCAAACCGAAAAAGTAATGGTAAACAAAGCCATCATTTCACAGACTTTGCTAATGCAAAAGGACAAGTGAAGAGTAAACAAGCTGCAGGGAAGCCAAGTCTTAGCGCCTTTGGACAAGGTTTATTTCGATCAAAAAAGAGTGGTGGATCTAAAGAGGGCAAGCCTTCTTCTAAGAAAAAAATACTGAAAAGAATCGGTGTAATTTTCAGTTTGACTTTTTTATTCGGTATTCTTTTTGGAATATTGTTTTTACTAGGGATAGTTTCTGCATATTCGAAGGGACTTCCAAATATTGACGATTATTTTAATAAAACTTCAAACGAAAATCTTGAAACAATTATTGTAGATAGAAACGGTAAGGAGCTTTACAGGATTAGAGGAGATGAATTAAAGGAGAGAGTCGATATAAAAGACGTTCCTGATAAACTTCAGTGGGCTTTTTTATCTGCAGAGGATGCTGAATTCAAAAATCATAAAGGGTTGAATATTTTTGGTTTAGTTAGAACATTAACTTGTACTTTAAAAAATCATAGTAGCTCAGGATGTGGCGGAGGAAGCTCTATTACTCAGCAGTTAGTAAAAATTACTACTGGTAAAGATGAGAGATCAGTAGAGAGAAAAGCAAAAGAAGCTATTCAAGCGATGAAGGTTGAGCAAGAATATTCAAAAGATAAAATTCTTGAATTCTATCTAAATGTAGTTCCTGAAGGTGGTATTTTAAATGGAGTAAAAACCGGATCTAAATATATGTTTGGTAAAGAGAATCTAAATGATTTAAGTCTTGCTGAAATGGCCTATCTTGCAGCTATTCCGAATGAACCATCCGTTTTATCACCCTGGGGTGGTTCATATTATAATCCTGAAAGGAGTCAGGACAGAGCTACTTACGTTTTGGACAGAATGCTTGAATTAAAAGACCGAACAGGTGTT
Organism: bacterium; assembly: GCA_043737415.1. Lineage (GTDB taxonomy): Bacteria > Patescibacteriota > Dojkabacteria > JAOAGR01 > JAOAGR01 > JAYTAQ01. The sequence goes on along the minus strand of JAYTAQ010000129.1, from coordinate 4,929 downwards.
ACAGAAGGTGAGGTAAATCAGGCTAAAATTGACCTTTCATCCGTAAAATTTAAAACAGGTGGTGTTGATAAAAAAGCTCCTCATTACGTAGATTATGTTATTGAGCAGCTTAATACCATGTATGCCGATAAGGTACCTGAAGGTCGTGATGGTTATGAATTTCTGAGAGACAAAGGTTATACAGTTACAACAGCAGTTGACCTGGACACTCAAACTATGCTTGAAGATACAATTCGAACTCAAGTCAAAGATCCTAAATTTCAAAAAGAAATTGGTGCTCAAAATGCGGCGGCAGTAATGATGGACCCCCGTAATGGTGAAATCTTGGCTTTAGTTGGGTCAAGAGACTTCAATGAAGAGTCTACAGATCCTAAGTTTAGTCCTCAGGCAAATGCAGCACTTTATCCCCGATCGATGGGTTCTACAAACAAACCAGTGCTTTACATGGCATCGTTTATGAACGGCTATAATCCTTCAAGTATTGTCCCTGACATACCACTGGATTTAAGAACTGAAGGCTCTACAGTCCCATTTAATGTTCGTAATTATGGTGGTACAACAGGCGCATACGGTCAATTTCTCCCTATGAGAATAGCACTACAGCGATCTTTAAATATACCAGCTGTTTCAGCTTACCAGATAACTGGTGGCTCCAACTACGAGGAAACATATAAGAAATTAAACGGATGGGATGGATTGAAAATTCAAGGTCCAGCAGCCCCATTAGGTGCTACAAATATACCTTTAATTGAACAGGTTCACGCTTATGCAACACTTGCTTCCGAAGGTACGTATCATCCTAAAAAAGTTATACTGAAAATTACTGATAATCAGGGTAAAGTAATTTTAGACAACACGGCTGTTGAAGGGAAACAAGTTGTTGATAAAAAGTTTACATTCCTTATTAACGACATGAACAGAAGATATTGGCTATTCTGTGGTCCTCTTTGTGGATTTAATTATAGTGATCCGTTATTGGTAAAGATTGGGCAATCAATGGATATTGCAGGTAAAACAGGAACGTCAGATACAAGCGCAAATGGCACTGGTGATGTAGCATTTATTTCTTATACTCCTACTTTCACTCTTGGTATGTGGGCAGGAAACAGTTGCGACCCGTCAAAATGCCCTATTAATGGAAACGCAACAGGTGAGGCACTTTACAATAATCTTTACAAACAATTTCTTGAAAAATACTGGACTCAGATTAAACCAGCAAAATACACTGTACCAGAAGGCGTAAAGAAAGCTGAAATATGCTCTTTGACCGGTAGAGCAAAAAGTGATTTATGTACTCAAGCTGGTGGTCAAATTATTTCTGAGTGGGTTGCCGATACTAGTCTTCCAAAACCAGAGGATATGATTGTAAAATTATCTGTAACACAATGCCCTGATGTTGATAAATTAGCTCGTCAAATAGATAAGAATTTGAATCTTGCAACTGATAAATTTTATATCCAATATAATAAAATATTCACAACTCCATCACTTCAATCCCAAGTTGCAGCTTATTTAGCAAAATCAGGTAAGATGCCACCTACACAAGAATGCGGGATAACACGTAATATTCAGCCAACAACAGTAACATTTATATCACCATTACCATCTCCTACCCTTTACACTCCTGGGCAGGATATTCAGATTTCAGCTACCGTGACTGGTGATGTTCCTATTTCGAAGGTTGAAGTTGCAGACTGGAACGGCAACATAGTTCAAACATATTCTTCAGCTCCGTTTAATGTCAACTATACTATTATGGCTCCTTTAGTATCTGGTACATACAAAATCACGGTAGTAGCTACTGATAGTAACAGTGAGGTAAAGCAGGAAAGAGTATTTGTAGTTGATGTCCCTCCAAGTGTTGGAAGCGTGGTTATAACTGCACCAAAAAAGAATGCACAGCTTAGTAAATCATCAACACCAAAGGTAAGTTTGACAGCTTCTTTTTCGAATGTGCCTCCAGCTGACCTTGCAGCTGCAACATTTCGGACGAAGATTAATGGTGTCGTAACGCCAATTCCTTCTGTCGCTAATCCGTCCAACATGTCCGCAACCTGGGAAATTTCAGGATTGCCAAATAATACTGACTATATCATTGAGGCTTTTGTGTCGGGAAAGGTGTTGGAGAGTGTAAATGTCACTGTAAAGCCTTAACTTGAAGAAAATATCTACGATATATTAATTCCATCCTTTAGATAGGAAAAGTGTGATTATCTTTAATCTTATTTTTCAGGTAAAGAAGAATTAACGCACGCCAAAGAAATAGTTTTAATAGCGAAGGTATCATCAGTATCATCATTTTGTACCCTGATCTCTTCAGCTTTATTTATTAAACTAAATTCAACCTTATCAGATACAGGGAATTTAGTTAGATTTGTTTCGGCGCCATTTTTTAACTCACGAATCTGGAAACTAGCATTCTTATCAGAATTACTCATATCGAATGAAACCTGAATATTTAATTTGCATCCTTGATACTCTGGAGATATAAAGAAAGAAACTCCCTCTGCGTAATGACGAGAAACTAGATTTGAATTGGTGATCACAGGGTTTTGGCCAAGATTCAGAAAGGTCGCGTGGACGATCTTTTGACTGCCCGAGATATTAACCTTGGATCCAGTAAAATCAATAGTATTACCAAATTTGTCTCCTAATACATAAACCGTTCTATAAGGGTTTCTAACATAATATTTTTGATTAGTTAAAAGATAAGCCATATGACTATTTTTGACATCAAACCATATTTTATTGTCCTTGTAACTAAGTAGTTTCTGCGACTCCCAAGTGTAATCAAAGCTGAAGACTCCTATAATTTGTATATAAATAGAGAACACTAATAAAACTAAAAATATAGCCCGATTCCAATTCCTCTTGAATAAATTGCTCTCTAGAGCAGGAATCATTGCAAGAGCAAGGTAGGGTAATGTATCTACAATCATGCGATATACCCAAGAGTTTCCGTACCAGGCCCACCACTTAGAGTAAATCAGTAGATTAACAATGAAAACCAGTGAACACGCTAATAAAAGGTTTGTTCTAGAGAACGTAGGTTTAAATTTTGCAAGACTTTCTTTGAATACCAAAAACATTCCAATAACCGAGTAGATAAATACAGGGGAAAAAATCAAAATCCCATTGCTGGGAGAAATTAGTAATCCAAAAAAGCCTACATGAAATGGAGTAACCCAGCCATATTTAGTCTCATCACCGTAACCTGAAGCCAATATCGATCCAAAAATTGCGTGGTTGTAATACATTAGTGCTATTAGCGGGATCAATCCTCCAATGATTGTAAGTGATATATATTTCCAGTTTTTAGTAGATAAAATAAGTAGCCCTATAAATACTGCTGCAAAAACGGCTGTGGTTCTAACCACAATGTTTAGTCCAAGCAAAATTCCAATCGCAAAGAAAATTAATGGAAGGAGTTTTGAGACATTTAAATTAATTTTCTTGAATAGTCTGATACTGGTTATATCTTTATTAATCCATTCCAATGAAACTATAACGAGTAGAAGTACGAAAACTGAAATTAATTGACTCATTGTGGTCTGCCAAAGCGCCTGAGAGCTGATTCCAAAGGTACTTGATCCTAATCCGTAGGCTGCTGTTATTAAGAGTGACTTTTTCCTGGTTGTAAGCCTGTTAGCGAGTAAGTAAAAGATTGGGATTGATATTGCTGTAATGAATGCAGCTGTTAACTTTCCTGAATATCTAAGATTATTAAGACCGACAACTTCGGCAACTTTAAAAAAAGGTGAGGCAAGCAATGACGTTGCAGGGGGATACTTGGAATATGATCGTCCATTTACCTCTGTTGTGTATGGAGATACCTGATTTATTTCTTCTACTTTCCTGCTTCCATTAAACTCAAATGGTTTCTCAAGATATATTTTACCTGTTTGAGCGAAATTCTGTGAATAAGTTTCATTGATTAGAGTGTCAGTTGTTCCTATGTAACGAAGGTTCGAGAGATAAAGAATAAATGTTAAAGAAAATAAGAATAAACATATAAATAAATTTGACCTCAGATATTTTTTTAACATTTCTTGACTTGTATGACAGTATTCTATCAATGCCTGGCCACATGAACAAGTTGTTTAATCCACTTTTTGTGATATCCTTATTTATCGATGGATCGCCCTTTTCAAATATTTGATGCTTATCAGCTTGATGGCTACGGGGGAGAGAAAATTACAGGTGATGGGTTTACTTGCAGATTTTATACCTCAAAAAAAGGCTTTTGGACTAACTACTACATCCCTTACGGACCCATCTGCGAAAATTATTTAGGATTCAAAAATTTTGTTGAATATTTTAACCATAAAAGTTTTTGTAAAATCCATCTGGATCTTCCGGTGATTTTTAATTCTGAGCTAGAACATCAATGTGTACAGTTGCTGGATAGTACCCGGTATAAACCATCAAAGTATATTCATGATAATGAGACGCTTTTTGTGACTAAGGAGACTTTCTGTCTAAATAAAAGAAACATGCGATATGTCCGACAAGGACTAAGAGAGTATGATGTACAAATTAAGAGTACATTCAGTGACGATGAATTGCATGAAATCCATAAGCTTATGGAATTTGCAAGCTCAAAACTTGGCTACAACTTAAAGGCCTTCGCGGCATTAAAGGAAGTAAGCCAAAAAGGGTTCACTTCTGTAGCTTATGATCGAACTACCGGAAAAATCGAAGGATTCCTAATGGGATACACCGTAGAATTAGTAGTTAAAGAGGGAAAAGAGCCAGTTAAAGAGAGATCAAAGAAGATGCTTCAACTAATCTTCACAGGGCTGTATGATGCAGCCAGAGATGCCAAATTAGGCTTTGCACTTCATAATGAGCTATTTAATTATTGCTTTGATACTCAATCGTTCGATATCATCGATTTTCATGGTGCGAGTCGAACTCAGAATCGAACTT
>JAYTAQ010000128.1:0-3485 GCA_043737415.1 bacterium | reverse complement strand
ATCAGGAACAATCTCTTCTGATTCAATTTTTGTGTACAATTTTATCAGGATATTGTTAAGTTGAATAACTTCACTTTTATCCAGCGATAACTTCAGTTTGATTACAGCTGTTTTAATCGATTTATGTTTATTAAATTTAAGCAAATCAGTCGTCTCACCTATAGTGAACATTTTTGAAAAAATATTATCGTCTAAACTAAGTGAAAACTCAGAATTATTAGGATTTATATCTGTTTTGTTTGTGGAGTTGCTTGATAGACTGACTGAATAATTACCCTGTTCTAATTGCATAGGTAATATAAAATTAACGATTGATGTTTCCACTAAAGGCCCTTTTAACTCAACAAATGTTTTTTCCCCTTCAGTCTTGATTTCCCCTTGTGCGACGCATAAATTCCTAAATTCTAACTTAAGTTCACCTGGTTTATAAATCGAATTTTCGGCACCTGGAGTGGCAAAATTTTGTGTGCATTTTGAATTCACGAGTTTATTGGGTTTAAGACTGATGGCATTAGACGAAGATTTCCAGCTGGCTTTCTCATTTCCATTGTGAGCAAAGTCAATCCTTTCCATTGATGATCTAATTCCTAAAGCAGATTCATTCTCTCCTGAAAACGGCAAAGCTCCATTTGTATTTACCTCGTCAATCAAAAACTCTACATCTGCTTCTGCCCGTATTAATTGGATATTCAAAGTTGAATTTGGAATTGAAATAGACGACGCTACTAAATCAGGAGTTTTTATAAGTGAGGAATTTAAGCTTAAATTCGAAAGATTACTAATTATAAAATAGCTATTAGCAAAAATCTCTCCTGATAAATTGAAAGTCTTGCCCTTACCATTTATACCGGCAAGTTTGTAGGTAGATAAATCTATTTTACCTTGAGTTGTATTATAGAGTTCAATCCATTCGTCTGCTTGTGAGTATGAGGATCCACTCCATGAAACCTCATTAATAATTATATCTCCTTTTTGAGCTACTTTGAGAATATTTTGAGCCTGAGCAATTGCGGAATTAAAGATGAAACTGCTACAGACTAAAATTGTTATTAAGTATTTAAAAAAAGTTTTCATTTAAAGTTTGGATGTAATTAATTATATTTTAACAGTCATAAGTTGATAGATCGATGAGTAATCGTGACTTATCTCATATAAATATACCCATTAACCACTAAGAGGGTTATTAAAACGGAATATTTTCGTAGTCAACAGTGGTTTTTTGAACAATAAACTCCTAAACATTTATGTATGCTTAATATAATGGTAAAATGCAAAAGACTGGTTTTGTTGGAAATTAAAGTAATATGGCTAACAGTAAGGAAAATATAGACAAAAATAACGGATCAAAAAGATTAAATACAGCTAAAAAAAGTGTGAAAAAAATCATTCCAATGGCTTCGATTCAGGACTCAGGTCCTAAAAGACCATGGTTTAAAAACCCACTAATATTGCTGGTTATTTTATTTATTTTATCCGGTATAATCGGTAAATTTTTGACACTTGATAGTGGAAAAAATGAGGTCGATTTCGGTACATTTGTTCAACGAGTTGAGAAGAAGGATTTCGAAAAAATCGAAGTTGATCAGATTTCAGCAAAGTTGATACCAAAAGATAAAAATGAAAAAGCTGTAACAACAACTATTATTAATCAAGAGTCATTCCAACAGGCGTTAAAAGATGTTGGTGTCGATGTTAAAACCTCCGGTATTGATTATAAGCACCCTTCAAGTATCGATTTTCTGTCTATTATTAGTACGTTATCGCTGTTGATTTTTATTGGAGTTATAGCTTACAGCTTCTTCTCAGCTAAGAATATGGCTACAGGTGGACCAATGATGGGCTTTGGAGATTCTAAGGCTAAACTTTTTATTGGCAAAAAACAAGACATTAAATTTAATCAAATTCAAGGTGCTGATGAAGCAGTAGATGAGGTAAAAGAGATTGTTTCATTCTTGAAAAACCCTGAAAAATATACGAAATTAGGGGCTAGGATTCCAAAAGGTGTGCTTCTTGTAGGTCAGCCAGGTACTGGTAAAACATTGCTAGCTAGGGCAATTGCAGGTGAAGCAGGAGTTCCGTTTTTCTTTACTTCAGGTTCAGAATTTGAAGAGATGCTTGTCGGTACAGGTGCTTCACGAGTGCGAGATTTATTTATGAAGGCTAAAAAATCTGCGCCTGCAATAATCTTTATTGATGAAGTTGATTCAATAGCCAGAAAACGAGGTTTAGTACTAAATTCAGGAAACACTGAGCAGACTTTAAACCAGATTCTTGTTGAGATGGACGGTTTTGATAAATCTACTAACGTAATAGTTATAGCCGCCACAAATAGACCTGACGTCCTTGATCCAGCCATTTTGAGACCCGGTAGATTTGACCGAAGAGTTGTACTGGAATTGCCAGATGTTAAGGGTAGAGAAGAAATTCTTAAAGTTCATTCAGAAAATAAGCCACTTTCCAAGGATGTTCAGCTTGATGTTGTTGCAAAGCGAACAATTGGATTTAGCGGTGCAGATCTAGAAAATACTTTAAATGAGTCAGCAATTATTGCAGCTAAAGCTGGAAGAAGTGAGATCTTGATGGGCGACATCGAGGAAGCAGCTACAAAGGTAACAATTGGACCAGCTAAGAAACGAGCCAAATCTGATAAACAAAAGAAATTAGCTGCTTATCATGAAGCAGGACACGCTATTGCAGGGTACTATATTGAAGGAGCTGACAAAGTTCATAGAATCTCTATTGTTTCTCGTGGTTTTACTGGTGGAGTCACTATGTATCTTCCGAATGAGGATGATATGGAAATGCGTACGGAATCTAAATTTAAAGGTGAATTAACGATTCTATATGGGGGTCGAAGTGCCGAAAAAATAGCGCTAGATAGCGTTTCTACAGGTGCTAGCTCTGATATTCAAAGAGCAACTAGAATAGCACGCGATATGGTCAAAAAATATGGTATGAGCAATTTAGGTTATATAGATTTTAGCTCTGAGGATGAATATTACCAGCAGCCTAATCCTTATTCAGAAAAAACAGCTGAAAATATAGATAATGCTGTAAGTATGATATTGATGGATGCTCAAAAGCAATCAGAAGAAATATTGACTAAATACAGGGAAAAACTTGATAAATTAGCTGATATTCTTGTTGAAAAAGAGGTTGTTGAAAGCGAAGAGTTTTATGAGTTTATGAAATCGTAATTCTGTCTTAAAATGAAAATAAACGATAATACAAGGCTTATTATTAAAATTATCTTCGTAATGGCCTTGTTTTATCTTTGTGTAATGTTTGTATGGAATTTTACTAATACAACTCACAAGCCATCGGCTTTTTTCTGGGACTTACGCAAAGAAGGTTACCAGCCAGACCCACTTTCTGATCGAGGTAAGGACAAATAACAGGTTTGATAGTTACTGATAACTTTAGGAGCTAAAAATCTCATTGCAACAATAAAATTAATGCATGCTTAACTCAGTTATTGTACAATT
>JAYTAQ010000127.1:0-8634 GCA_043737415.1 bacterium | reverse complement strand
TACCTTTGTCGTAAACTGTCTCTTTTTTGATGTTTTGAATATGTTCACCCTTGAAATTTAAAATATCCTCTTCGGCTCTCGAAATCTGATCAATAATTTCTACTAAATCTGAATGAATTTTTGCCAAATTAAATCTTGTTAAAAAAGAATATTTTGAATACTCTTTTAGTGTATCCTCATATTTTTTCTGAATATCATCTACCGATAGTAATTCTTTTTTAAGACCTTCGTATTCATCCTCACATTCTTTCAAGCGCTTCTGAACCTCTTCAACATCACGACTTGATTTGACCTTTAACTCAAGGTCTTGAAGCTTTTTATTTAGTTCAAGATCTGCCTCGCTCACATCAGCTGATATTTGATTCAAGTTTTCGTTAACAAGTTTGTGAACAATTCCGGCATATTCACCGTCGGTTAGATTTAATATACGAGCTATCTGCTCTTCAGAGTACATATTATCACCCGAAAATATATTCGAAGAGGTTGCATAGAAATAGTCACCCAGAATGACTTTATTAGGGGAAAAACTATCTATATACGATAAAGTTTCCGGGTTTTCTTTCAACAACAATTGAACAACATTCATGGGCAGATGATGAGCTATTATATTTAATCAGTAGAAGTTAGCAATCCACTTGCCAATTTAATTTAAAAATTCTATCTTGGTACTGAAATACCTGCCTAATGAATCTTATTAAATATAGAGTTGTTAGTTCGAATTTGGATTGCGAACAAAGTGATGCGAGAGACCAAAGCACCACAGTTAAAGCTCAAAAGAGCAGAAAACTGATTAAAAGAACTGGTTTTTTATTAATGATTTGCTGCGTTATTGCTTCTAGTTTCCTTGTTATGTCGGCCAAAAACCACAAAGCTGAAGCTGCTACTTTCGGACTTGGGAACGATTATAATAAAATCCTTGAATTAAACGGCAGATTATCCAATAGCGTTCCAGTATCTATCGAAAAGATTTCTATGAGCCATACTGACGGCGATAAGAGAGTTATTGCACTTTTAATTTTCCTTCAAAAATATAAATCTCCGATGGCTTCCCCTTCTGTTGCTAAGGCTTTTGTAGATAGTGCCGACAAGTACGGTTTCGGGGATAGATGGGCTTTACTACCCGCGATTTCCGGTATTGAATCTGGTTTTGGTAAAATCACTCCCTACAAACACAATCAATTATCTTACAATGCATGGGGATGGGGAGGTCCAGGAAACTGGGTATATTTTAACTCATGGGAAGATTCTGCTGACCGTATTTCTAAAGGAATTGCAAAGGGATACGGCGCTACAAACCTCAACCCGGAAAGAATGATGGCTTCGTACTGCCCGCCATGTTCAAAATCCGGTGGATTATGGGCAAAGGTAGTTATTGGTTATATGGCTGAATTAAACGCAATTTATAAAAGCCTTTAAAATATTTTTTCGCAACGCTTGAAAAATACTTGACCCAACTAATTCATTAAAGGCAATAATATTATTTTTTGTGTACACTTTCATTCTCAACGTCTAATTCCGAGACTAAATCAGAGAGTAGTATTAGGATGAAAGTATATTTTCTGACTCACCTGCGATGACTTTCAAAACGCTATTTAAAATACTTTTTAACTCGTTTAACAAGTGCAATATCCATAATATTAGCGATTTTAAGGTTTGGAATTCCAGATTGAACCTCACCGTAAACCTCGCCAGGACCTCTCATTTGAAGGTCAAATTCAGCAACCTTAAAACCATCATCACTTGATTCAAAGAAATTCAATCTCTCATTAGAATTACCATCACTAGTTTTTAAAAAACAGTAAGACTGCTTATCAGACCGCCCAACACGTCCTCGAATCTGATGAAGTTGAGCGAGTCCAAATCTTTCAGCTCCTTCAATCACCATAATTGTGGCGTTGGGGCAATCAATACCAACTTCAATAACTGAAGTAGATACCAGGATTTGGATTTGACCATCCCTGAATCTTTCAAGAATTGCATCCTTTTCCTTAGGTTTTAACTTACCGTGAAGTAATTCAACCTCTAAATCAGGGTACTTATTACGTAAATTTTCAAATTCTTTAATTGCCGACTTAACATCAAGCTTCTCAGACTCCTGGATCAATGGACATATCACATAAGCTTGAGCTCTATTATCCCGAATTTCATTTCCTAACCAATCATACATTCTTTCGAGCTTTTCTTCTTCATTAATAATTTTAGTAATAATACTTTTTCGGCCCTCTGGCTTGGCTTCAAGGAAAGAAACCTCAATATCACCAAAAAGTGTCAGAGCTAAGCTACGCGGAATAGGAGTTGCCGACATTGATAAAACATGTGGTACCTTCATATTATTTGATCCCTCTGTAGAGGTATTAAAACCAGTATCACCTGTCTGAAGATTGGCCAACAACTCCCTCTGCTTAACACCAAATTTATGCTGCTCGTCAATTACCAGAAGTCCGACTTTTTTAAATAAGTCCATTCGATGAAAAAGAGCATGTGTACCAATTAAAATATGATTATGATCTTTTGCATTATTTATCTCATTATATAGGGCATCAACCTCTTTTCTAGTGTCTAAAGTGGCCAGATGAATCGGAACACCATACTCACCGAAAAGGTTTTTAAATGTTTGATAATGTTGATTAGCTAAAACTCCAGTTGGGGCAAGAATCACTACCTGAAGACCATTATTAACAACCTGCCAAGCTGCTGATGCTGCAACAATAGTTTTTCCTGAACCTACATCTCCGTTCAAAAGTCTATGCATTGGGCTTAATGACCCGAGGTCTTTAAATATTTCTTTAATCGCCACCTTTTGAGTATCTGTTAAAGTGAATGAGAGTTTCTCAATCAGAAGTTCATGAGGAGTTTGGTTTATCCTCACATGATGAGCTTCAAATTTTTTTAGTATTTTTTTTCTCTTATTTACTTGTTTTAAGATATTATATATTTCCTCAAACCCTAGCCTTTCTCTGGCTTTTTCTAATTCCTCATCCGAATCGGGAAAATGGATATATTTCAATGCCTCTAATCTTCCAATCAGCTTCTCTTTTTTTAAAACCTTAATAGGAAGGCTTTCTTTTAATCCGCTTTGAGTTCGCCATAATTTAAGAAGGGTATCCCTTTCAAACTGCTGAATAGTATGAGATTTTAAGCCTTTTGTCTCAGGGTAAGTAGCTTCCACTTTTGCAAAATTATCGATATCTTCCTGATTTGAAATCTTTTTTAGCTTAGGATTGACCATTTTTCCCTTCTGAATTGACCCCGAGAAAATTACATTATCATCTACCTTGAAAATAGAAGTAATATAAGGATTATTAAACCAAGCAACATTAATATCGCCTGTATCATCAATAATTGTACCAGTAGTCATCTCGCGACCGCCACGCATCCAGATTTTTTTTAATTTTGTAATTCTTCCGATGCAGTGATAGCTTTCATTTTCGACCAATAAAAGATCAATAACCATCAATCTTTTCCGTCTGTCTGTATACCTGGACGGAAAGTGATAAAGAAGTGTAGGTATGTCAGTAATACCGAGCTTTTCAAGCTTTGCTAATGTAACTGCACCTACCCCCTTCAGGTCAAGAAGAACCATAAGGTATTGTAACAATTTATGTTAGTAAGGGTAAATGAGTTTTAAAAATGTAGGCGAACTAACTATCTTTTTTTGTATACATTGCAGTTTTAATTGTTCCATCAAGGATCGTCTGCGTTTGGTAGTGTTCCGGAACACTCATTTACTGGTTTTACATTACCAGAGTCAAAAAGACCGATACGATTTAATGGCCATAGCACCAAAACAACCTTTCCATCTATCGGATTTTCGCGAGCCGGATTAATCGCCAGGAATGATCTAGAGTCGGTACTATGTGGTCTATTATCCCCCGTCACAAAGTATTCTCCTTCTGGAACAAGATAATCTACACCTTCATCCAGTCCATCACCAGGATTAACTAGTGTCTGCCTGCCTTCAGGAAGGTAGGATTCATTTAATAATTCACCATTTCTGTATACAAGCCCGTTTTCAACCTTCATTACATCGCCACCAACACCAAGAACTCTCTTGATATAGTCGTTCGCCTCGTCGTGTTTAAAAGTAATAACATCTCCCCTTTGATAAGGCTTAAACAAAGCTCCTAGCTTGTAAGTAAAGTAAATATCACCATTGCAAAAATTTGGCTGCATAGACCTCCCGTCAACAACATGAGGAGAAAGTACAAAAAGATAAACAAAGACCATCAATGTCATAAGAATGACGAAGGCCTGTATCAAATTAAATCCGCTCTTAAATACGAGTATAAAAATTCTTTTAGGGAGAGATTTCTTTTCTTCTCCGACGTAATACTGTTTTGCAGGCTGGCTTGTTGTAGGCATTTTTGCTTAATAAATTTATCAATAAAATTAGCAAAGTACAATTATCTGCCACAATGCCTTTTAAACGGACAATATTCGCACTTGGATCGATCTTCTGTTCTATTGAATTTAAGCTCTTTTATTGATTTAAAGGTATTCTTTAGTTCCTCCTTTAAAAGTTCATATTCGTCATCGACATCAAATTCTACTGTTTTCTTGGAATTTGAACGCGGCTGATACTCAAAAATACCACTTTTAGGCAATTCGTAGCATTTAACCTCACCGTCTTTTGTATTGATATATTCAAGTCTAATTGATGTAAGCCTTCCTGCAATCTTTTTAGACTTCAACTCATCTGAGCTTTCTACTAGCAATCTGTAAAAAAGTAGCTGACGTAAATAATTTTTATCGGTAGCTTTTGTTAAACCAAGAAATTCTGTGATCGAAGGGATTCTTGAAGAAGTTTTATAATCAGTGATTACAAAATTTTCTCCACTTCCTGAAACACTGTCGATCCGGCCGCTTAATTTAATTCCATCAAAGGCTCCATAAGTATTAAACTCAGTTTGATCGGGCCTTTCAGGCTTTTTACTAAAATATTCGTAGTAAGCCTCAACTCCTCTTTTTACATCCTCAAGAGCAACATTAATACTACCCTTTAAGGCATCAAGATCAGCTTTTTTACCAACTTCGTAATTAAAAGTATCAATACCAATTTGCATAACTGCGTTTAAATCATAAAAAGTCCCATCAGTAGGATTAAAGGATTTCGTAAGCATTTCAACAGCCTTGTGAACCGCGGTTCCTACTTCAAGATTGAATCCGTCCACCAATGTTGGCAGTCTGTATACTTCTTGTAAAAGGAATTTATAGTGGCAGTTATTGTAGGTGTTGAGCTTGGAAGCTGATAATCTTAAATTATTGCTTACAAGACTTTGCAAATATTCTCTGTTCTTTTCAGGAATTTCAACTGGAACTTCGGGTGCAAGGATTATTTTTGCAATTTCTTCATGTTTTTCTACAAATTCAGTATGTTTGAATATATTAAGAAGACCAGTCTCTACAATAAACTTCGATTTCATCTTTTCAGCCACATCCACATCCCCTGAATCAGAATCGTAATATTTCCTTGAGAAAGTTAGATAAAGATTCTTTTTAGCCCTAGTCATTGCAACATAGAAAAGCCTCCTTTCATCAATCTCTGTAGCTTCTTTTTCAATCTCTTTTCGTAGTTTTTCATCTTGTATATCAAAAGTTAATGGAGGTAAAGGAACCGAATCAACAGCACCTCTCATTTTTTCCCATTTACTCTCAACACATTGGTAAACAAAAACATTATCATATTCAAGACCTTTTGATGAATGAGCTGTAATAATGTGAACCTTATTATCAGCATTAATATCGATAGGATCAGCTTGAATCGAGATTTTTCTTTCTCGCATTTTGCCAATCTCCTCAATAAAAATAGTAGCATTATATGATTTATTAAACCTCTCCCTGGCCTGTATAAATTGGAAAAGGGATGAAAGTCTATTTAATTCAGCAAATGACTCGGGTTTTAGCTCAAGATACTGAATAAAATTAATATCATGAACCACTTTTGAGAAAAAATTCTGAAAAGTGTTATTGATCATATACACATGTAATTCAATAAACTTATTCATATAAGCAAGAATGACGCTATATTTAGGTAAAAGTGTCTTCCCAATAAAATCATACATTGGTAAGCCTTTTTTACCCCCGTCATCAATATACTCTTTAGCGTCATGAGCTAATGCGAAAATATCGAACTGGTTTAATCCCAACAGATCAAGTGAAAGAATCTGCCACATCGCCTTATCATCCTTGAGTTTATCAAGGTCATGGATTACGCTGATTATTTGAATCAAGTTATCGATATACCTATTATCAAGAATTGACTCATTTCTTTTGATTTGGTATGGAATTGAAAACCTGTCAAGAAACTTAGTAATATTTACAATCTGCTTATTAAGACGAGCAATAATGGCTATTTCACTATGCTTTGCGCCTCCATCAAGGAGTTTCTTTATCTCCATTCCTATCCAGTAATCCTCGTGAAATGAATGGTCAAATTCGTGAGCTTGAACTATAGAGTGTGAGTTTAAACCGGATTTGAATATTTTATCAAGTCTTCTATCCTTAAAGTATTGAAATTCACTTACACGAGCCGGATTATTTTGAATAAGGTTGGTCGCAGCATCGATAATTTCCTGCCCTGAACGGTAATTATTATGTAGAACAATAACCTCGGTATCAGGGAAAATATCGAGATATTTCTCAAAGTTATCACTGGAAGCACCTTGAAATCTAAAAACAGTCTGATCATCGTCTCCAACAGCAAAAATATTAGTTTTACCAAGATCTCCAAGTGACTCACCTGCTTGAGCGATAGCTTTAATAACCTCTAACTGCGCAGTATTTGTATCTTGAAATTCATCAACAAGTGTATATAAATATTGTTCTTGAAAGAACTGAACTAACTCAAGATTTTTAGAAAAGGCAGCTGTAACACGAAAAATCATATCGTCAAAATCAATAAATCCCTTTTCAGTCATTTTTTCCAGATATTTTCTATAAAAAGTTTGAAGATCACGCATTTTCTCAATTTTCTTACTAGAAACTTTCAGCTCTTTTAAATCCATTGATGCCTCAAAAACATCCACAAGCAATCCTAATTGAACAGGATCAACGAATTCTTTTTTAAGATTGGAAATCGCTGAAACCAGACCCCGATAGTATCCAAGATCATCATTTCTCTGCATTAAACCCTGCAAATCATTCTCCTTTAAAATATCGCGGAACATTTCAAGCTTATCAAGCTCGCCAATTGGCTCAACGTTATCAGAAAAATCAAATTCACGTGGGAAATTACTTATAATCTCATTGCAGAACGAATGAAAAGTATGAATTTTAACCTTTGTAGCAGCATTTCCAATAAACTTCTGAAGACGATTCTTCATAGCAATTACTGAGGCATCCTGGAAAGTAAGGCACAGAATCGAGCCCGGATTTGTATCCGTTTTTTTAAGAATATTAGCGATACGCAACCCTAAAACCTGTGTTTTTCCAGTACCTGGACCAGCGATAACCAGAACTGGTCCATCAATGGTATCTACAGCCTTCTTCTGATCTTGATTTAGCTTTGCATACAATTCATCAAAAGAATTTTCCATACTGGATTTTACATTATTCAAGCAAATTGTTCTGGGGTACTCAAGACGGGGTGTTGGCCCATCTTGGAATTTAGGTGAAAAATTAAAGAGTGAGAATTAGGCTGAATACATTACTGGCTGGTCGTATTTGCCATCTTCAACCAAATGCTGCCAAATCTCTTCAGTTACGAAAGGAATAAACGGATGTAGCATTCTCATATAGGTCTTTAAACTGTAGAAAAGTGTTGCCTGAGCTGCCTTACGGGATTCCAAAGTGCTGGAATATTGGCCTGTTTCACGGTCTTTCCACACCCTACTCTTCGTTTGCTCGATATAAACATCACAAAATGTATGCCAAAATTCTGTATACAATTCTTCAGTTAATGTTCCAAACCTGAATTTATCGAATGATTCTTTAAAACTAGCTTCCAACCCCTCCAGTTTTTGTATCATCACATTGTCGTCTTCATGCAGAAAAACAGCGCTTTGTGATTGAATAAATTTATTAAATTCTATAGCTGTTTTACATTTACGAAGTTGCTCAAACCATGTCTCTCTATCAAGACCTTCTAGATTCATCATTACAAATTTTGAGGCATTCCAGATTTTATTGTTAAAGTTCCTGAAATTTTTTAATGTATCCGGTGTCATAGCATAAGAACTTCCGGCTTTATTTTGGTAAAAACAGTTCATTCTAAATGAGTCCATACCGTATTGAGCTTTAACATCGTCGATTGCAACGAAATTTTTCTTTGATTTGCTCATTTTCTGACCATCTGTTCCCTTTACAAGACCTGTTAAAAATAAGTCATCAAAGGGTTGTTTTCCAGTTTTATAATAACTAAACAACATCATTGTCAGATCCCATTTAACAAGAATGTCAGAAGCTGAAACTAAAGTGTCGGTAGGATAAGCAACATCGAGTAAATTATGAGCTTTCAAAATGGCAAAAGGCCATTGCCCCGATGAAAACCAGGTATCTAGAATATCATTATCCTGAATCCATCTCTCTCCGGGAGACACCAATTGAACCTTCATTTGATCGGGGTTATTAGGATCAAATTTAGTCTGAACCTCACCTTGTTTTATATAAAGTTCAACCTGGCCGTTTTCATCGATC
>JAYTAQ010000126.1:0-3550 GCA_043737415.1 bacterium | reverse complement strand
ATAATTCAGTTTTACCTTCACCTTCATTGTTGGGTTGGAACGTTGAATCAATTTCAGGAAATCTTACACAATCTTTACCAGATCTGCCTTGCAGCGTTGGAGGAGTGTTTGTAGGTGAGAATATAAACTCTTTAAGTCAGATTTGGTCCGAGATTGAAGGAATAAACATAAAATATATCCGTCGAATAAGTGTGGATGGTGGGGAAAACTGGAATATTCCAAACAATCTTGTATACACTACTGCTGGAATGAATGTCTGGTCAGCATTTGGGGATAATGAGGAGGCAAGCTATTTGACAGAAGTGATGGCTTTTGAGGATATTAATAATGACAATATATCTAACGATGGCCCGCTTTTTCAATCCAACTGGAGTAATTCATGTAAAATAACTTTTGATAAAACTAAACCCCTTTTGGAGGAAACTAAAAATATTCAGTCACCCTCGCAGAATATAAATTTGGTATTCAGTTTTACTTTTGATGATAATTCTCTTAGATTTAATGGGAATTTAGAAGATACTGGAGAAATAATTTATGGTGGATCGTGCATAGGTGATCTTTTAAAATCAATTCCGGGAGAGAATATAATCAATTTCAAGCCTTTAGCTGATGGTTTGTACACAAATTGTTTTATTAAGGTTAGGGATAATTCAGGAAACATTAGTGATTCACTAAATATAACTAGTTTTATAGTAGATAATAGTGCCCCGGTTATTTCAGAAAAAACTCCTGTACTTTCTATTTCAAACGATGTTAAACCTACTTACGTTTTTTCATCATCAGAACCAGGGAAAATTAATTACAGTGGAGCTTGCTCTAGTGATACGACCTTTGCTGAAGTCAGTGACACTTCAATAACTCTTCACCAATCTACTGATCAAAACTTTTTCTTAGATGGTATTTACACTAATTGTAGTATTTCAATTACTGATCCAGCTGGAAACTTATCTAATACTATAATCATTTCACCGTTTGCTATTGATACAGCTCCTCCAGTTGTTAAAATAACTTCGCCGTCCACAAGGACTTTAAATAATATTGTAGACATAAAAGGTACAATTACGGATTTAAATAATCAAAATTATTATCTTGTGATTAAACGCAAGGATTCAGGGGTTATTGCAGCGGGACCTGGAGTAGTTGATATTAGTGCAGTAAACTCTGATACAGTAAGCTTTTCCTGGCGATTTAATACTAAGTTGGTTGAGGATGATATTTATACAATCTATTTGGAATCTCATGATGCAGCTGGGAATATTAATCAGCAATCAATAAATTCAGTTGATTTGACTCTTGATAATTCGAAGCCAGTTGTCACTCCGCTGAAGAACACTATTGTCAAAGAAGGAGACTTATTTTCCTTTAACATTAAAGCCTACGACCCCCATGGAGCTACTCTAAGGATACAATTCAAATACACTGATCCAAGCGGTATTACTTCATCAGATTGGATAGACTGGGGAACTATTGCCGGAAATAGGGTCAATAACTTAGGCAGTTATGATTTTTTCCACGATTTAAATTTTAATGGACCATTTCCTACGTTAATCCAATTTGATTCTGGACCAAAAGGAATTTGGCACAAAGGAATTTATGAATATCGTTATTATGTTACAGATAATCTTGGAAATAGTAGTGATAGCGGTTATGATACTTATCAGTTTGACGAAATTAATGCCTTTTATAGCAAATATGAATTTCAAAACGTTCCTCCAAAAGCTACTATTAATCAATTTACAAACGGATCAATATTTGAAGGCAAAACAAAAGTTGAGTTTATAGGTTCATTTATTGATCCTGGCTTTATAAATAATCTTCATAGTCCTTTAGATCCATCAAAAGACATTGATTTAACTCCTGCAGCTGACGATGCTCCATGGATGGTCACTGTTGATTACGGTGATGGATTTATCATTAATTCATTTGATGATGATCGTTTGAAGGTCTGGAAACCTGGCGAAATATCAATTCCAGATCATACTTACGCTAAAGATGGTGTTTATTTAGTAAAACTCACAGTTACAGAGAGTATGGCTGGTGTCGTTACAACACCTTTACGCGATACACTCTACACTACCGGGTCTGGAGAGAGTGGATTTGCAGTATTAAAAGTAACAGTTGGAGATTTAATACCTTCCACCCAAGTAATTTCCGGTCTAAATTCCGGCACTTTATTTGCACTAGTGAATGGTGGAAATGGACCATATTCTTTCAAATGGAGTGGGGATTGCAGCGGTATTTCACAATCATCGCGTTATCCAGTATTGCCAGGGATTTATAATTGTACAATTAGTGTTACTGATGTTGACGGTGACATAGGTTATGCATCGCTGGAATTCTCAATAAATGCTCCAGATTTCCCTCCTGTTCCTGTCCGGGGTCGGCCTGAGGTCTCTCCAGAAGCAGCTTATATTTCAACGGTTGGATCGGTTTTAGGAGCTAGTGTAAAAATCGTAAAAGATGAAAACTTATTTAAAATTGATGCAGATTCAGGAAGCTTTATTCAATTAAAAGGAGGTGGAACTGTGTGCAACCAATTTGACACACTAAACTTTAAAACGAATTCAGCTATAAGTGGCAAAATATTTATTTATGATCATAGCAAAGAGCTTTATAGAAACCTGCCTTTTGCCGATAAGAAGCTCACATACGATGTTTGTGAAATTGTACTTGATGGAATTAATCCGGAAGCTCTTTCGGAGATAACTATTAGAACAAAATATTCATTAGGTTGGCTAAAAAACAATGGTTTAAAAGAATCTGATCTATTTCTTTATACAACAAAAATAATGGGGGATAAGCTATCATCAAAGGAGAAATTGAATATTGTTGAAAGTACAAATCCTAACTATAGAATAGTTGAATCTTCATTATCGTTTTTACCATTGGTTTTTGCTATTTCTCCAGCCGCAAAGCCTTCAAATTTTATAGTGTTTCAATGGGGGTATTTTACCTTGATTGCTGCAGTAGTAATAGGATTAGCACTTACAATTAAGAAAATACTGAAAAATAGGAGCAAAAGTTAGAAGCAAATATTAAAAAAGATTTGAATTGAGTGGTCTAAGGCCAATTTGAAAGTAATATGGTGGGGTTAACTGGACTCGAACCAGTGACCTCTACAATGTCAATGTAGCGCTCTAACCAGCTGAGCTATAACCCCTAAAAAACGACTATATCAAAAAAATCTTCTCTAAATCTGGATACTTAGGGATTATACGGCTTAGTTGTTTTTTCTTCAATTTTTTAACTTTGATTACACCTGTACCCTTAATAGCATAAAACACTGAACACAAAAATTATCCTTCAATTAAACTTGATAATTGGTATGATATATCCTAAAAGCATGAAAATATTGAATTATTCCATAAAATTAATTTTAACTTTTGCAACAGTTGCCTTCATGAGTTTAACATTCGGTTTAGTTGGAGTTAAGCCGGCTAAAGCTCAATCAACAGCCAATTATTCAGCAGTATTGAGTTTTGATAAAGGAACTTTAAAAGCTGGTGATGATTTTCAAGTAAGTATAATAGTTACTAATAACGGTTCACAA
>JAYTAQ010000125.1:0-8740 GCA_043737415.1 bacterium | reverse complement strand
TGTCATATCTCCGAAGATAAAAAAACTTATGGAGAAGTTTGGGGAGAAGGTTAAATAAGTAAATTAATAGTGATTATTTGAGTGTGATACAATAACACACGAAATGTCCTCAAGATACAGGTTTGATCCTGAACAGTATAAAGTAGAATTATTGGCAATAATGACCGAGGTGGAATATGCACAGGACTGGAATGAAAATTCACTTCATAAAATCCTCAAAACTCACCCCAAAGATGGCAAGGATCTTTTTGCACGCGATCATCTTGTATCAGCGTATGAAATGTTTACAACACAAGGTATAATTGTTTCTAAACAAGAGACAAAAAACCGCATCAAAATGAAGCCGATGCGTACTCAATCCGGAGTCACAACAGTCACTGTTTTAACTAAGCCATTTCCTTGCCCTGGAAAATGCATATTCTGTCCAAATGACGTTAGGATGCCTAAAAGCTACCTTTCTGACGAACCAGGAGCTCAGAGAGCTGAAATGAATAACTTTGATCCTTATCTTCAGACTTTTAACCGGTTAAACGCAATCAAAAGCATAGGTCACGAAGTAGAGAAAATTGAACTTATAGTACTAGGTGGAACATGGTCATTTTATCCTGAAGGGTACCAAATCTGGTTTGTAAAACGATGTTTTGAGGCAATGAACGACTTTGGATCTCTCGACCAAAGACTTCAAGTTAAGGATCAAAATCTATTTAGAAATGCTGAAGAATTCCCAAAATACAACGAGAATGGCAAAAGGATATCGTATAACGAAATTATAAGCTCTGTTTCCTTAAAAGACAATAAAAAATTCTTTACTCAAGGTGAGCTATCGACGTGGGATGAATTATTTACTGAACACAAAAAAAATGAAACTGCAAAAAGCAGGTGTGTTGGACTCGTAATCGAAACAAGACCTGATTATATAGATGAAAAAGAAGTAATTAAGATTAGAAAATTAGGTGCTACAAAGGTTCAAATCGGCATTCAAAGCTTGAATGATGAAGTAATGAATTTGAATAAAAGAGGCCATGGTAGAAAAGAGACTGAGAAAGCCATTTTGCTCCTTCGCCAGGCTGGTTTTAAAATCCATGCTCACTGGATGCCAAATCTTTACGGATCAAATGTTGAAAACGACATTGCTGACTACAAAAGACTCTGGGAAGTCTCAATTAGACCCGATGAGTTAAAGATTTATCCCATGTCGATAATCAAAAACACTGAGGTCTTTGATCTTTACCAAAAAGGCGAATTCACTCCCTACTCTTACGAGGAGCTGCTAAAGGTTTTAACTACAGCAATTCCGCAAACACCTAGATACTGCAGACTTACCAGAATTATTCGAGATATCCCTTCAACAGATATAGTTGCAGGAAATAAACTTACAAATTTCAGACAAATCGCAGAGGATCAATTAAAAAAAGCTAAAACAGAGTGTCAGGATATCAGGTCACGTGAAATCAGAACCCAGTCAGTTGAGATGAAAGACCTGGAGATTGAGGTAATTAACTATGAGTCATCAGCAGGAACTGAGTATTTTATATCCTTTAAAACCATATTTGAAGACAAAATTGCGGGATTCCTCAGACTTCATCTTCCTGTAGGTAAAAATTTTATTGAAGAGCTGAATGGAAAAGCTATAATTCGCGAAGTCCATGTTTATGGACAGGTTGTAGGAATTGGACAAAAACAGGACGGGAAGTCACAACACCTTGGTTTAGGAACAAAATTAATGCAAAAAGCTAAAGAGATTTCTAGAGAAAAGGGTTTTGATCAAATTGCTGTAATTTCAGCAATTGGAACGAGAGAATATTACAAGAAAAAAGGATTTAAACCTGGTGATTTGTATATGTCAGCATTTACTAAAGAGTAAAATTTCTTTGGGGTGATATTTAGCAATATGACAGATTAATTATGACTTAACAGCTGCACTGAAAGCATCAATGTAAGTAGCCTTGGGAAATAATCCTGTAATACGTTTAACTTCAACACCATCTTTTAAAATCAGTACAGTAGGAATACTCATAATACCAAACTCCGAAGAAATACCTGGAGCTGAATCAACATCCAACTTTGTAAAAGTCACACCGTCTATTTTGCCATCTAACTCTTCTAGAATTGGAGTCAATGCACGGCACGGACCGCACCAGTCTGCGAATAAATCAACAACCACAACACCACTTTTTGTAGATTCTTTAAAATCTTTTTCAGTTAAAACTTTCATAGTAAATCAAAATTATTTTAAACCATTTTCTCGATTTATCAAACAACAGCAATCTGCACGTAAGATAAAAAATGAGGCCAATAAACGTCCGGGCTTTACAGCCGAACATCAAATCATATATAAACACATTGATTATACACATGATGATATTTCTTGTTGGTATAGTTATTATCCACAATGTTTTAGAATCCAAATAACCCCTTTACGTTATATATCAAATAGGTAATAATAAAAGTCATAACCAAACCAGTCGATACTGAGCAGAAACTGAGTCTTCTTCTAGACATAGGCCTTTGGAGTATCCAAACTACAGAACCACTTGCCAATGATTGAGCGTGCCTTGAACAACTACATCAACTCTTTTAAAAACTTAGTAGCAATCCCTTCGGACAGCGAAGATACTCGCACTAAAAAATCCCTATTCGCATTAATCACATACCTCACAATTATTTGTAGCCTAATTGGTGGTAGTGCTTACTATGCACAAGGAAATCATCAGGCTGGAGGAGTACTATTTAGTTTTATAATTTTGTCACTATCAAATCTAATCTTTTTTTATGGAACAAAAAGATTTTACTCTTTCTCATTAATTCAGCTAGCATTAATGTTGTTATTTCCATTCGTGCTATTCCTGCAAATAAGTGAAACAGGTTATGCTATATCAGTATTAATCTGGGCATTACTTTCCCCGATGAGTGCTTTGATTCTTTATGGCTATAAACATGCGCTTGTCTGGTTTATTGATTACATAACCTTATTAATAGTACTAGTAATATTTGGAGGAGGAAAAACAGATTACAAGTTTTTTATAATTCAAATGAATATAGTAGTAGTATCAATATTTATATTTCTACTTTTTCAATATTTCGTACAAAGAACTGAGAAAATCTCAGCTTCACTCGACTTAAGACATAAAATCCTGACTGAGGAACAAGAAAAATCAACAATTTTATTAAATAACCTTTTACCAGAAGTTATTTCAGAAAGATTAAAATTAGAATCAGGAATGATTGCAGATAGCTTTGAAGAAGTAACAGTTCTTTTTGCAGATATTGTAGGTTTTACCCAATTGTCATCGCAAATCTCGCCAAAAGAATTAGTTGATATTTTAAATATACTTTTTTCAGCCTTCGATATGATCGCAGAAAAACATGGCCTTGAGAAAATCAAAACTATGGGCGACTCCTATATGGTTGCAGCCGGATTACCCGTTCCTACACTTGATCATGCAGTAGCTGCGACTGAAATGGCACGAGACATGCTTGAAGAAGTAAGGAAATTCAGCTCGATGATTGGAGAGAAAATCAATGTACGTATAGGGTTAAATTCTGGTCCAGTTGTAGCTGGCGTTATCGGAATTAAGAAATCTATCTATGATTTATGGGGAGATACTGTAAATGTTGCGAGCAGGATGGAGTCCACTGGCGTACCTGGAAAAATACAGGTTACTGAAGCAACGTATAATTTAATTAAACACAAATATCACTTTATCAGCAGAGGTGAAATACAGGTAAAAGGTAAAGGTTTTATGAATGCTTTTATACTAGAAGGACCTAAAGAATGAGATTAAGAGTGCCTCACAACAACAACATCTCCATCTCTAACCTCGTATTCCTTGCCTTCAAGTCTCATTTTACCCTTTTCCTTGGCCTTTGCCCAGGTTCCTGTTTCAATAAAATCATTATAGGACACAACTTCTAGTCTAATAAAGTTCTTTTCAAAATCAGTGTGGATTGCACCGGCAGCTTCTGGTGCTAACATTCCTGATGTAATAGTCCATGCCCTTGTCTCTTTTTCTCCAGTAGTAAAATAATTGATAAGTCCTAATATATTGTATCCAAGTCTAGCAATCTTTCCCAATCCTGATTCCTTCAAGCCAAGTGATTCAAGATATTCCGCCTGATCCTCTTCAGATAATGTTACAAGCTCTGACTCAATTTTTACGCTAATTGGAGCGACTATGTCAGTGGATTTTAAGCCAAGCTTGGATCTAAGTTCCTCGTCAGTTATCTGCAAATCACTTTCATCAACGTTTGCAACATAAATCATTGGTTTTAATGTGATCAGAGCTAGATCCTTTAATTCACTAATCTCCTCTTTTGTCAGATCTAATTCATTTCCAAGCCTACCGGAGTTCAAGTGTGCAAAAACTTTATCCAACAGTTCACCGTATTTAGCCTGTTTTTCATCTTTTTTGACTCTTGCAGTCCCTTTGGTGGTTTCAAGTCGACGAGTAATTGTTTCGATATCCTTCAAAATTAATTCAGCATTAATGATCTCAACATCTTCACTTGGGCTGACTCTATTTTCAACATGAATTACATTTTCGTCTTTAAACATCCTAACAAGGTGAATAATTGCTCCAACCTCTTTGATATGTCCAAGAAACTTATTACCAAGACCCTGTCCAGATGCTGCTCCTTTAACAAGTCCAGCAATATCTACAAATTCAACAACAGCTGGAACAATTGTCTTTGTTTGAGACATCTCTGACAAAACATAAAGCCTTGGGTCTTTTAGTGGAACTATTCCGACATTGGGGTCAATAGTAGCAAATGGATAATTTGCTGCCAAAACATTAAGTTTCGTTAGTGCATTAAACAAAGTTGACTTTCCAACATTAGGTAAACCTACTATACCAAGTGATAAATTCATACGAAGGATTATACAATGCAGAGGCTTTAATTACCATTTAAATTTTAGCTGGCAAGGCGTAAAACTTGTGTTGGGATATAAACATCATCGTTGAAAATAGTTTGAGTCAAATGATGATTAAATAACTGTTTACCATGTCTGAGTAAAGCTTTGGCCACTGCAGCGGGTTCATCAGAAGAAAAAGAAACCCTCTCTAATACAAAACTTTCTTTTCCTTTCTTAGACAACGATATCAGGCTGTGACAAATTGTTTCGACATTTCTTGCTGTAACAAATCCAATATTCAAATGTCTAACGTTATTAATTTTTTTTGGATATTCAGGCAATTGATCAGCGCTCACATAATATGAATTATGGTCATAAGGAATATCTCCAGCGATTTTGTCAGGTACTGACATCAAAAATGGCGGATTATTTAGCAACCATGACATTCGAATTAATGGATAATAAGTTCGTAATTCTTTTTGGATTTCAACATTAACACCTGGAAAAACATAAAAAGGCATAACACGATTTACCAATGCCCATGCATAAGCATGAAAATTATTTAGGTAACTTTCTGCATTTTTAGTCTTCAAATCCAAAACAAGCTCTAGTTTAGGATAATCATCTATGACATCACCTAAATCTACCAGGAATGGTTCCACATGATGCTTTTTTAAAATCAATTCAATTTGACCAGAATAATAATGATGACCTAAAAATAAACCTGGAGATTTATTCCCACACATAATATCTAATTCGCCTCCAATAATATCAGGGTTTTTTGAGACATCATCGAGTTGCTTAATACTGTTACAACCATGGAAATTTACTGCAGAAATCATAATTCTGCCGGAGTATAAGCGAAAAAAATTTAAAAACAAATAATTTATACAATGACCTTCAAAAACCAAATATAAACTGAAACTAATCTTATATTTTTTATAATTTTACTACATCTTAAATTAAATTTAACTATGATGGCTTAAAGAGCTATAATTCATCATGGCAGTTCAAAAATCATTATCACGAGAGCCAAGTTTTCATTACCCAATCAACGAGAAATTTTATCGTTACTTAAGCAACGAAACCTGTTATTTAACATCAACTGATGATAAAACAGCTATCTCTGAAGAGGATATTCAAACAATTGTTGGAATATGCAATGAACCTGAGGTATTCAAACTTTTTGGACATATAGAGAAGTTTAAAGAAGGATACACAGAGGAACATGCTAGAGGGTTTATTCAAAAAGCGCAGGAAGGTTGGAAAAATGGGGAAAAATTTACCTTCTTAATTAGGAATGCTGACGGTAAAATAGTCGCAGCAGCAGATATTAAATCGAATAATGTTGATGATGCTGAAATTGGTTACTGGGCAACAGCTGGTTATCCCGGAATTATGTCAAATGCAGTTATTGCATTATGTAA
Source organism: bacterium (assembly GCA_043737415.1). GTDB lineage: Bacteria > Patescibacteriota > Dojkabacteria > JAOAGR01 > JAOAGR01 > JAYTAQ01. Next base: position 2,458 of record JAYTAQ010000125.1, on the reverse strand, counting down.
CGCAGCAAAAAAATCGGGATTCAAGCATCTCCACACTCTAGTGCGCGAAGAGAATGTAAAGTCAATTAAAGTCAGTATTAATGCCGGCTTAATTGAAACCGGAACTGTTAAAAAAAAATGACACCGTTTATCGTAGATTTAATATAACTCTTTAATTGAACAATATTATAACATCCATTTCAAATTCTATAAGAACTTCTTCTACGCTGAAACACCGACGGCCATAGTTTGAGACAAATGAAATACTTCTGGAACTGCTTGTCGGGTAATATGATGTCGAAATAAACCCTTGCCCAAGCTCAACAGTGCCTTTGCCACTGCTTCTGGCTGATTTGCAGAAAAAGTCACTCTTTCAAGCATGAATTTATCTGGACAACTTTTTACAATTTGAGTTAAACCTCTGCAGACAAGACCAATATTATCAGGCTTTACGTTACCCACTGTCAAATGTCTAACATGTTTCATTCGAGAACTAATTAACTCAAGTTTTGATTTTGAGACGCAATCGTCTTTAACAATATCTGATATATGTGCTTCTTTAACAAAAAAGGAATCAAGATCTGATGGCTCAAATCCGTTAATACTATGCTGACGAATCAAAAAATTAGGAGGTCTACATAGGAACCATTGAAACCTTGTCATTGGATTTTTATCCCTTACTGGCATTGCTACTTCAGGATTTTCGCCGGGAAAAATATAAAACGGAACTGCATGTTTATTTAATTTATTGACATATTGTTGATAGTTTTTATAGTGAAAAAAAGGTGTGCGTCCAATGAAATCTAGAACTAATTCAGTATTAGGGAATTCTCCTAATACATCACTTAGATTTAATAAAAAAGGATTTCTGGCATGCTTGGCCAGATTAAACTCGATCTCATCCCAGTCGTAGAAGTGTCCAAGAAATAATCCAGGAATGGTATCGCCACAAAAAACATCTATCTCTGTTCCTATAATGTCCGGGTTTTTTGCTACAGCTACATGCTGCTCTCTAGAATTGGCACGATGAAGTTGAATTGCAGAAAAATCTATCATATTTCTGAGGGAGTATAGTCATGAATTTGGACTTAAAAAAGAATCATTGAATATATATTTATTTTAAATATTGAAGATGAGATTATCGAGAAGTTCTCTTCATAAAACTTGCGAAAAAATTATTTAAATGTCTCATTTTGATTAAATTATAAATCAATCAAAAAGTCTGATAAATCTCACTAGGAAGCCAAATTACAGTAATTACAACCTATTAAATCCCCCACACTATATAATGAATATGGTATAATGTTGTTAGTATGAAGATACTTCAAATTTGTCCACCATGGATTTCTACCCCACCATCTGGTTACGGTGGAACTGAATGGGTAATTAATAATCTGTCCGAAGGGCTAATAGCCCTAGGACATGATGTAACGCTATTTGCCACTGGTAATTCTAAAACCTCCGGCGAGTTAAAATATGTATTTCCAAAAGGAATTATTGAGATGGGACTTCCTTGGGAAGGTGCTTTGCACCCTTTACTCCATTACAATGAAGCGTTCAAATTGGCTGATCAATTTGATATTGTTCACGTTCACCTTTCTGCAGGATCGGATATGGTACTTTTTCCTTACATTGAAGATTTAAAAGTGCCTCATATTATGACTATTCATGGTCATTGGCCTTACGACAAATTAACAAATGTTGATCCATACTATATCAAGTATTACGGCGATAAGGTCAACGGAGTTAATATCAGCAAGGTTATGGAAGGAAGTATGCCTAAAGAACTTAATAGCTGGGGCTCTGTCTACAATGGTATCGATATGAGCACACTTAAATTCAATCCAAATCCCAAAGGTGAATATATGACTTGGTTGGGTAAAATAGTGCCAGATAAGAATATTTATGAAGGTATTTTGGCAGCTAAGAAAGCAGGCGTACAAATGATTTTTGCTGGTAAAATTGATGAAGCAATTCCACTTTCTGTCTCATATTTTAATGAAATGGTTAAACCCTTGGTTGATGGAGACCAAATTCAGTTTATGGGCGAGGCTGATTTAAAAATGAAAAATGATATTATAGGAAATGCCAAAGGATTTCTTAACCCAATTAACTGGGTTGAACCATTCGGTCTTGTAATGGCTGAGTCAATGGCTCTTGGAACTCCAGTAATATCATATGCCAGAGGAGCGGCTGTAGAGCTTATTGCAGATGGAAAAACAGGTTATTTGGTTAATAATGTAAACGAAATGGCCGACCGGATCAAGGATCTTGATAAAATCGATAGAAAAGCTTGCCGAGATCGTGTACAGGAAAAATTTTCTTTAGAGGCAATGACAAATGCATATTTATTGAAATATGACTTGATTATGAAAGATTTTAAAAAATCACTTTCGAATTAATTTTATAATTATTGTGGTAAATTAGCCTCTGTTAATTTCAAACGGAGGCTATTTTTTTATAAATATTTTAACTCTCG
>JAYTAQ010000124.1:0-3577 GCA_043737415.1 bacterium | reverse complement strand
ACTAGCAAATGGGTTACGGATTGCTGGTAAGGATTTTGAGGGGACACACCATAGAGGTGGGGATGATGCTTGGAATATTGGGGGGTTGCTGGTGGATTTTTGGGAAAGTAGATTGGCTTAGCCTTCAACTTTATATTTTTTCATCTCGCTTTCTTTAATTAGTCTGGTTGCTGGGTCAAAAGTAAATCCTATATTGTTGTGTTCATCGCTTTCTCCTGAATCTTCTTTGCGAAGTAATATAAATGTTTGATCTCGATCTGCTGTTAAGAAGCTCATTAACTCTATTACTTTGACGGGTTCAGAATAGGCGTTATCTGCCACGAATTGCCCAAAACCAAAGCACAGGCCGTGCTCCGATACGTTTTGGTTAAGCTTCTGTTTATAAGTTTTAATTTCGTTTCTAAACTCAAAAAGATATGGAATTTCGTAAGTATCGTCAAACATTTCTTTGACGGATAGATTCATTGTTGCTGTAAAGTTTGGATTAAATTTAAATCCAAAGGCTATAAATGAAGTTTCGCCTAACTTAATAGGCTTTGAGGATATGAATTCTACTGTCTTCCCAACAATATCTGCAATTCTGAAAACTAAATGGCTATCTGTTTGTATTCCAAGCTCAATTAGCATTGGTGTGTTTGGATATTCAAAACGTACAATCGAAACAAAACTATCAATTGTCTGTTCTGGTATAAATAGAGTAAACCCAACGAAAAAATCAGATATTGAGCTCAATATATTAAATCCTAGTTGATAGGTAGTATCGCCGACTTGGCAAAGCATGTTTGAAAGTGATTCTTGCTCTCCTACTTTTAGCTTAAAGAACTCGAGAAACGTGAAGTCTCGAGGACGAATTGTCGGGTCGTAATGAGCTCCTCCTGCATTTTCAGCGTAAAATTTAATCATATCTCCAAGTGTTTTATAAGTTTCTTTGGCATAAATAATGTTTTTTTCAATGATTTCCTTGAATTCAGATTGCTCCTGTATCTCAAACTCTTGCATTATAGTGATGGGTAAAAGACCTGAATTCATACATAAATCTGGAATCTTTCTAGTTTCTTCTGGTAATAGATCTAAATCAGCCGAAGGCATAGCAAAAATAGGCAACTTAACATTTAGCTTCTCCGCTATATCAAATAGTAATGCAGTATTATTTCTACCTTCACAAAGTAATGCTCTCAGTTGACCTGCCAAAGGGATAATCTGATATAGGCGTCCATTGTTAATCATTGTAAGTGAATCGTAAATGATACCAAGCGCAATTGTAAGTTCATGTAAACGGTCGTTAATTGTTTTGACTAGGACGGCATCTATTTTCTGTGATTGCGGCAACATAAGTGTTCTAATATATTCTACAATAAATATAGAAATTAACAGTATTGGAATAATTAGACGATCTAAAGAAACGGGTTATTTATTGTGATTTAACCAAGTAAAATAGTATTATACAGTGAGTTTAATGGGTTTTTAATGAACTATGAATATCAGAGATGTTGAAGAAAATATAATAGCCCTTTTAGATGGTAAGTCTGAGTTTGGAATTGAGTTCATTTACGACCTATTGTTGGCTTACGGAAAGCCAAAATCGTCGATTACCAGACTTAAATCGGGAACTTATAATCTCTCAAAGAAAGAGGGAGAAATACTTTGGAAAAAAGTGTTGTTTTTCAATAAACTTCCCGGTTATGACACGCTAAGACTAATTCTTTGCAAAAAAGCAATTCTTGTTGAGGGAGATTCTGATGAGTTAATCGTTCAGAAAGCTTATATGCTTAGTCATGACGGTAAACTACCTATTCAAGAGGGTATAGATGTTATCTCTGTAGGAATGTCATTCCTTCGGTTTTTAGAAATTGCAAATAAAATTGAGAAAGACGTATATGTTGTTACCGATAATGATGGTGACTTTGAGCGGAAGATAGCGAAGAAGTATGCAAAGTATTCAAATCATTCGAAGATTAAGATATTCGCAGATAAGAATAATAGCTTTAATACTCTAGAGCCTCAAATAGTTAATGCAAATGAAAACCAACTAGATTGTCTGCGAGAGGTAATTAACGTCAATGCAATTAACTATCCGGATGCCCAGTCATTAGCGAAATATATGCAGTCGCATAAAACAAAGACGGCTTTGAAGCTGTTTAAAACAAATAGTCCAATTAAAATTCCTCAATATATTTTAGATGCTGTTAGCGGTTTATGATTAATAACAAGCTGATGATTGCAGCTGCAGGATCTGGTAAGACAACTTTTCTTGTAAATGAGGCTTTGAAAATAACAACTGAGGAGGTGTTGATAACCACTTACACCCAGGCAAACGAAGCGGAAATAACGCGTAAGTTTTTAGAGATCAATAAATGTGTTCCGAAAAACGTAACTATTCAGACGTGGTTTTCTTTTCTGATTCAGAACTGTATAAAGCCGTTCCAGAACTCTTTTGATAAATGTCTTTCGGATAAAGACATTAAGGGTTTACTCTTGGTGAATACCCCTTCTGCATACTGGTTTACAACTAAGGAGGGGAGGAAAGTTTATTATGGGGAAAAAAAGTACTTAGTAGATCACTATTTTTCAAAAGAAAGTAAAATCTATTCAGACAAACTTTCGAAATTTGCGGTTGGGGGTGGAGAAAAACTTAGAAAAACAAAAGAAAGAAAAGAGTTTGTGGATCTCTCTATTGATAGGTTATCTCGTCTTTATGACCATATCTTTATCGATGAAGTTCAAGATCTGGCTGGATATGATTTAGAATTTTTGAGACAACTCTTCCAGTCGCGTATTAATGTTTTGTTGGTTGGAGATCCTCGGCAGGTAACATACTTAACCCACAACGAAAGAAAGTATGATCAGTACAAGTATGGGAAGATTAAAGACTTCCTATTATCCGAATGTAAGAAGACTTTTCTTGAATCAAATATAGACGAGACTTCCTTACAGTTCTCGCACCGCAATAATTTAATGATTTGCAAGTTTTCTTCGGAACTTTATCCTCAGTACTCACAAGCCATGCCATGTGACTGTATTGGTTGTAGGGAAAATGATGCTAGGCCGCATCAGGGAGTATTCCTTGTAAGGCGCGCTTTTGTCAATAAGTACCTAACGGAGTTTCCGTCAGCGATGCAACTTCGAGATGACAGAGATGTTTTGGTAAACGAGGAGTATCCTGTTAAAAATTTTGGAGAATCGAAGGGATTGTCTTTTGATAGGGTGCTGATTTATCCAACAAAGCCATATATACAGTGGTTAAATAACAATAGTTTTGAATTGCCAGTAATCAGCAGGTCAAAGCTTTACGTTGCTCTCACACGAGCTCGCCTTAGTGTCGGAATTGTCTGTGATGAGTCAATTACTGGAATAAATGTATTTAACCCAGTAAATTAGTCCAAAGTACTGTTCTTGAGTATCTCTAAATTGAGTCCAACACAATATCAATTGTGTCGGAATCAACTCCTGTCTATGCTATCAATTACTACCCGTACCCGACACAATTGTTCCGCAACCATTCTAAACCAAACCCTAAACAACTTATGGACGACAAAATTAAACAATTTGAGGAATACTTGAAATCACAGAACAAAAG
>JAYTAQ010000123.1:0-3595 GCA_043737415.1 bacterium | reverse complement strand
AAGTAGATATGCAATGAAATTTTCATCCATTTGCTCAAATACTAATCCTAATCCGCTAAGATCAGGCAGGTTATAGAGATGTCGTAAAACAGGCAATGCGTTAATAGACTTCTTCTGCTTTCGCTCTAGCACGTATGATAAGATTGTCACCAAACATACAAACTCTACGTCCCAGCTATACCAGTCTTCAAACAATTTTTTTAGCACAACCTCATCATCTAATATGCGTACCCCTCCCAACTCAATTTCTACGAGCTTCGTAAGTTCGTCATCCCTTAAGCAATGTTTTCGCATAGCCAATTCCTATTACTCAGATTCCTGCATTAAGTCTTTCGTTGGGGCATCATGAATTCCGCCAGTTTGTCGCTGCTCAGATGGTATTACATCATCACTATCTAACACAAAACTCTCATCAATAACAGATGATTTACTATCGACAGCTTTCTCTAGTACTTCATAAGCCATTTTTAATATCTTGGATGCATTGAATTCGCTTAACTCAGCAATTTTACTGACTGCCTCTTTTGTAAACGGGTCAAATGAATTAATCGTGTCTTTTGTTCTATATGCCTGTAGATACTTCTTAATAAGTGAAAAAGCACTTTCTAGAGTAATTTTTTCAAAGCGTATAATATTTTTTGGCGTACCTTTAAAGAATATGGGAGAACGCTGTTCCAGCCCAGATTGGTCCCAAGCTGATTGGATTAAGCGAGGTACACCTGCATGCAACACTAACAAGACGTTGTAAAAACCAACTCTAGCATTAGTATAAACGCCATCGAAAAGGCAAGTCCTCAGTTCAAGAGCAAAGTCTCTTTTCTGACGCTCACTTTGAAAGTCGGGAATCCGCTCAAAATCATCAACAAATACATAAGCTCCATTAAAACCAGCAGCAAGAAATAAGCTTACAAGATGCGAAAAAATAAATTCAAATCTAGGCTTTCCTCTTTTCAGTGAACGATAGTAGTCAATAAAGTCTTTTTGAGTTGATACTTGAGATAGCAAAGGCCCCATAGAGTAAATGGGGAATTCTTTAGGTATATTTCGTAGATGTGAGCTAGAAGCTAAATGTTGAGTAATTTGTCTAAAGTCAATATTGTTCTCTGAGTACCACTTGTCTGTGCTCAGTTTAAGGCGTAATTCCTGCTCATCTGGGAATTGCTTAGCAACATCAAACTTTGGATACAATGCTATAATCGCTGCTAATCGAAGAGAAGTTAAAGAATCATCAATAATGCCGCATCTAAATATACCATTAGCAAAAAGATCAACAAAGCTTTCAAATGTTTTTGTCTTTCCACCTGGTTCAGGTACAAGTGTCAACGCAAAACATTTATTCAAACCACTTGATACAGAATAAGCAAAGTCTTTGTTAATACGTCTTTGAACGTTGATTAAAAATGCAGACTTACCATTACCCCTACCTATGTAAGATGTATCGATAATATAGCCTAGACGTAAGTGATTAAAGTCGTTTTGTGGCACTGCGAGGAAATTTTGCTCAATGATACTGTATTCCTCTTGCCTGATTGATGGCTCGTAGATATTACCATTACTTCGAGCATCACTAGATTCAGGATTTACAAAAGGGGAGGCAGGAAAAGGATTCTCCTGTAAATTGTACTGCTCATACCTTGCCTTTTGAACAATGGTTTCGGCTGTGGGTCGACGAAGATATTTGTCCATGTAGCTCTCCTTTATACTAAGTCTATCGCAATAATATTTCTATATTTACCATCAACCATGACTGGTTCACGTCGCAGATACATCACTTTTGTTTCATCAGGTAATTTATCCACCTCCAGCGATATCTTTATGTTCAACCTTTGCCTTTCTCTATATACGTTACCTAGAAATTTATCAAACAAATATTCAGGAATTTTCAATTTATAGCACACACGTTCTCTAACACTAGCTAAGTTTACAAAATAAGTTCTGGCCGACTGTTTAACATCTAGATATGAATAATGTAGAGCCTTAACAAAATCCTCTTGGTTTTTTTGATCTTCCCATGAGGGCTGATGTAGAAAAAGAGAATTCCCATCAGAGTAATTAAATAAATTTGAGAAATTCTTCGAACTACTTGATTTTCTAATAACAGACAACGGATATACTACCCTACCACTAAAATTTGCGTCCGGGTAGAACTCAGTAATATGCATAATCCCAATCTGTCGGCCTCTATAAGCCCAAGTCTCAAATACTGAAAGAGAAATGTGATAATTATATAAATCTTGTAAAAAATACTTTAGCCAAAAATCACGTCCTCTTTTTAATATAACGTTGTATCGAGAGGCATCAAACTTCTCAGTATTAACTTTAGATAGAAGATCAGCTTCAACTAACCCTTCAATCAACTCACTATTTTTAAGGCTTATATCTTTAATTTCACCGAGGTGCTTAAGAATATCCTCTTGCAAACGATCTCTTAGTTTACCAAAATAAATCTTCAAGTCACCAGTAGTTTTAATAGAATCTCTTTCTATTCCAAGTCTGTGGGCAGAGTACACAGGAAATATTAGCAAACCTGACTTCTTTGGATTAGCTGCATAACAAGACTCAACAATATAACGAAAAGCAGAATACTTCTCCTCCATGTATTGAAAAAGTAAATGATTGTAGTCAATGATATCGCCGTTATCATATTTTCCGATTACCTGTTTACCAGCATCAGTTAGAAAAAGATTATCTGTACTTGTGGAGATCAAACCATATTCTTTCGCCTCACTAACAACTTCATCAAATGTATACTTATAACGCACCATACGATTACTAGACATGCTATCATCGGCAGCAAGCTTTTTGTACCTCGATTCGCCCAATTGGTGTTTTTGTTTGAGTGTAAGAAATTGGGTGAAGATACGCTCATAATTTGAAGACTGCTGTATACTCTTTAGTAGAATATAAAAATACTCAAGAAAATAGAACTTCTTGACTGACTGTGGTTTTGCATCAGGCGTTAAGATAGACATAATAAATAGTCTTTAATCCTCTCGTTCTAACCATCAGCAGTTTGTTGACATTAGTGAAGGTAGCCTTGTAAACACTTCATTGAACAGTTTGCCAAATGCAAGCATTACGTCATAATTAGCAAAGAAATTCGCGTAATCTAGTATCAACAAACTATCGCTATAGCAAAAAGCAGAATTATTGGGTTCTTTGGAAATTAGCCGTGATAACGGTCAACTTGAGCCTATCTCCGTCCCGTTGCCCGAGTAGGCTACGCTTTAGGATGCGACCTTCAAATCAGCACATTTGTTTTCCCACGGCTGTTTCCAAACAACCAATTATTGAGCGTGTAGCGGCTTACACTTAGTCTTCTGGTAGCAAATATACCATATCTAATGGCAGAAATATTGATCCAATAACCCCCAAGCACTTTATTTGCTAAAGCCAAATGAGAGGATCAATGTTTCTGTCCCCGCTATAAAGCAATAACTTCTTCTGTGTTATAACTAGACTTTTACAGATTCTGGCAGCTCGCTTTGTGATGGAGTAAAACGCCCCCTCCTATAGTAGGGGAATTTGGCTTAACTAAAACGAGGATCGCACTACAAAGCCTCAAACCCTTTACACAGCTAATTGAACATTTGAG
>JAYTAQ010000122.1:0-3603 GCA_043737415.1 bacterium | reverse complement strand
TTTCTCTTTTCGATTTAAGTGAAAAAAGAAATATAGCCACATTAAAGCAAAATTTACTATAAAAACTACGTTAAAGCTTATCTTTGATTGAGCTACAGCCTGAAAAAGAGATAAATTAACAACAAAATAACTTAAAAATTTGAACAGATACATTATAAAGTCTATTTTTGCAGAGACTTTTTTGGATTCAGGATGATCAATGTGATCAAAATGAATATGTCTAGGTAGATAATAAAAATGAAGATAGTACATTATGAAGCCCATAAATCCAAGCATTGAGCTCAAAAGTATGTTTTCTTCAAAAGCAATGTAACTTACTAATGCAAAGTAATATACAAATGGATAAAGAAGATGATTAAGAGCATGATGTCTAAATTTATAATTACCAATTTTTTTCGGGCGATCTGGATGCTGATTTAAATAAAATATTGTAAAAAAAGATTCGATTATGACTAATAATAAGCCAACCTGTGCTAGGAGAGTAAAAGTGCTTAATAAATTTTGTTCCCTACAATAGATAAGCATAAAGAAAATAGCCGCTACAATAGAAGAATAGGCTAATGATCTAAAAACCAATCTCAATTTTTTTTGAGAATTTAAAAAATCAATAGCTTGCATTCTAATAAGGATAGGTCAATTGAAGCTAAAATTCTACATTGTAGAACAAATACTAGCAGAGTCGTTTTTGATATTTGTGGATAAAACGGTTTAATGAGAAAAACCGATAGGTATAAAAAGTGGAAAACCTTGCAAAATAGTACGATAAGTTTTTGAGCTATTAAACGAATCCTGACATTGTCAGAAAGCCATATCTATTGCTCAGTTGTTTTAAGATTGCCTATACAAAGGCAAAATCAAGGTTGTAGAAACTTAAGTAACAATATCGATATTTATCCAGAAAATAAGTTAAATTATGCACAGTTAATTAAGCCGTTGGAATACGCTTATGTTCGAAAAGCTCATTATAAGCCCAAATATATCTCCAAATGATTTGCACAGCTTTTCTCTGCGTCAGTATGACAAAAAGAGAGGTTTTACTACAATTCCACACGCCCTAATAATACTTAACACTAAATTTAAATTAATTTGTGAACCAAACCAGAGAGCAACAATTTTAAAAGTTGAACAAGAACAAATAATTAAAGACTTATAAAAGAAATGTTAATCGTTTAAAACAAAATGAGGTTCAATTTTTCATGCACATAATAAAATTCAAGATTTAGAAATAATTATATGGTTATGTTAATATTCGTTAAGAGATTATGAATTTAAATATTACAAAATCAAACCTACAGAAGACGCTAAGTGCAGTTGGAAAAGCCGTAAGCACTAAGCCTACACTTGAAATTTTAAGAAATATTGGATTAAGTGCTTCAAAGGGCGTATTAAGAATATCAGCAACCGATCTTGAACTATCAATTAGCACATATGTTGGTGTTGATATTCTTGAAGAGGGAAGCACAACAGTAAGTGCAAAGACTTTTTCTGAATTTGTATCACTGCTTCCTGAAGGTAATTTGATGCTTAAACTCGAGAATAACGAGCTTAAAGTTGAGGCAGAGAAGGTCAAATCAAAGTTTTCTACAATTCCTTACGAGGAGTTTCCAACACTTCCAACGGTTAATGATGACGCTTCTCTTCTATTTAAAGTTAATAAAGAGACATTTAAATATGCTTTGAATAAAACAACCTTTGTGGCTGATAGAGGCCTTAGACAACCGGTTTTTTCAGGAGTATTGTTTGAGAATAGTGGTAAGCGTTTAAATATGATTGCTACAGATGGATTTAGACTTTCTAAGTACTCTATGGATCTCGCAGAAGAGATTAGTCAAAAGATTACACCCATTGTTCCATATGTATCTTTGGACCACGTTATGAGGCTTTGTGAGGACTCTGAAGATGATTTTATTGAGGCATATATGGTTTCAAAGAATAATCAGATCCTTTTTAAAACTGGTCGTATTGAGTTGTCAACAAGTCTATTAGACGGAGATTATCCAAATTACCAGGCTATACTTCCTCAAAAAACACTTTGTTCATATAAAGTGAACCTTCAAGAGCTTATTGACGGTGTAAAACTTTCAAATGTATTTGCTCGTCAAGAAGATGCTTCAAGGATTAAGTTTGTAAAGACAATGAATTCTGGCCACCTGACATTGGCCTCACGCGTTTCTGAAGTAGGAGAGTATGAAAGTCAGGTTACTACCGAGATAATTTTTGAAGAGGACAGCATCGAGATCGACTTTAGCCCTAGAAAAGTTTTAGATATACTTTCACGAATTGTTACTGAGTACGTTATTCTTGATATAGTCGTTCATCCTAGAACTGACCATAGAATGTTAATTGTAAAAGAGGAGAATAATGAGAACTTTGTTCACCTTTTAACCCCACTTGTAGGAGCTTAATAGTCTAATTTTACATGCTGTGCTGTGAAAAAAGATCAGTTTAATGATTGCTTTGAGTTGACTTGCTTAATATCAAGGATTTAGTTTCCTCGATATCGTTCCAGGGATACTCTTTGGTGCCAAAACAGATAGACTTTTCATGACCTTTGCCCAGGATCAAGATAACATCATTTTTATTAGCATTATCTATAGCAAATTTAATCGCATTTCGTCTTGAGTTTGGATTAGGTTCATCAAACCTGGCAATAAACTTTTTACCATCCTGAAGTTCCTCATACTTAAGTTCCGGGTAGTAAGTCTCAATCGTAAATTGGTCATCAGTTCTACGAAAGCCTTGAATTATCTGTTTATTTATCTCATGCAAACTCTCTGATCTAGGATCTTCAGCTGTTATCAGGATGTTATCTGCGTAATCATAAGCAAATTTCCCCATTTCTGGACGTTTATATTGATCTCTTAGTCCAGCGCATCCAAAAATTACCCATAATCTGCCATTTTCTTTGACTAATTCTTTTACCGATGAGAGGGCTTTTTCAAAGGCGTTTGGTGTATGAGCAAAGTCGACTATCACAGTTGGATGCTGAAATAAGAAATTCATTCTTCCCGTAATATTTTTCAGATTTATTAATGATTTTGCTATTAACTCAGGATTAGCTACTTTTAAGCTGTTAAAACAAGAGAATGCTGCAAGTGCATTATTGATATTATAATCTCCAAAAAGGCTTATTCCGGAGAAATAATTATTGTCTTTGAGTACTGTTTTGCGGCCCGAAGGGCTTGCCACAACTGCTGTTTCATTATTAGAAATTTCTGTTGTTGTTATAACGAATTTCGATTGCTTTATTTTCTCAAGATTTTTCACAGAGTAATATGTGGAATTAACTTTGAGTTTCTCAATAACATTTTTTAGATAGTTAAACGACTTCTCATCATCCTTGTTTATTGAAGCCGTACCTCCGTTTTTAAGCTGCCTGATCAATAATGATTTAGCTTTAGCATAAGCTTCCCAAGAACCATGGTAGTCCAAATGCTCATTTGTAATATTTGTGAACACTACAGAGTCAAATTTAATTCCATAAACTCTTTTCTGGTCTAGAGCGTGTGAAGTAACTTCGAGAATAAAGAAATTAGCTCCTTTTGATTCATATAGCTTTATTAGGTTTCTAATCTCTGAAGCGAGTGGAGTAGTTCTATGTTC
>JAYTAQ010000121.1:0-3669 GCA_043737415.1 bacterium | reverse complement strand
TCTGAGCCAGTGCTTGGGATGAAAGATTTTCTAAATAGCACTTTTAATGATTCTACTTCGTTTAAATATCAAGCAAGCAGAAATCTTAATGAAAGACTGCTTCAAGACGTAACGAAGTATTCTACACCCAATTTATTACGCTATGAAGATAAAAACTCAATGGCTTTTTCAATCGAATCCAGAGTTCCTTTTCTCGATCACGAGTTAGTTGAGTATATTTTTAACCTGCCAATGGATCAAAAAATCAAGAAAGGCTGGAATAGAGCCATTTACCGTAATGCTTTAAAAGGTCATATGCCGGAAATGAACAGGTTAAGAAGGTCCAAGATTGGATTTACAAATCCGGAGGTAAGTTGGCTAAAAGCTAGAAAAGATATGATTTTAGAAATATTCGCATCAAAGCAATTTAAATCACGAGGTCTTTATGATTCTAAAAAAGTAGCAACAATGTTTGAACAATGGCTTGAAGGATATCCAGGCGACGGCTTAATATTTTGGAGGATTTTTATTACCGAACTCTGGATGAGAAGATTTATTGATCCTGCTATTTTAGCAAAGTAAGTTATTCATCTCCCCTTTTTAGAGATAACTTACTTTTAAGTGAATTCGTTCAATAAATTTTACATAAATGCTTCGCTCTCACCCTCGGCAATTGTTACAATGTGTAAGTCCAACCAGATTACAAAACTTAAGAAACAGACTATAATTTTGTAAATGGATTCAAAAGAGCTAAAAAACCTTCCAATCGAAGTAAACGGATTTAAATACGACCGTTTTCCAGTACAAACACATCTTATTCATATCAAGGAAGAATTAGACCCTGTTATAGAAAAGTATGTACTTCCTCACTTCAGAAAAGGTGACTGGATAGCGATGTCAGAAAAATTCGTAACGATTTCCCAAGGTCGAGTAATCCATGAATCAACGGTAAACCCAGGTATTTTAGCTAAATTATTAGTCAAAGGTGTTACTAAACATAAAGATGATATCGGTTACTCACATCCAAGAAAAATGCAGGTTGCAATTATGCAGGCAGGATGGTTCAGAATGGCTACAGCTATGGTTTTTGGAGGTCTTTCGAGATTGATTTTAAGAAGAAGGGGAGATTTTTGGAGAATTGCAGGGAATAATGTTTCTGAAATTGATGGATTTAACCCTACAGCGATGCCTCCATTTAACGAATTCGCAATGCTGGGTCCAGGTGACCCCAACGGGACTGCTCAGCATATTGAGCAAAAATATGGCATTCCAACTGCTATTATTGATGGAAATAATATTAATGTCGAAATTCTTGGCATGAGCATTGGTTTGCCTGTTGATAAGGCTACCGCTAGACTTACACTACTTGATAACCCAATGGGACAGGATGATGAACTGACACCGGTGATTTTGATGAGGAGAGTTGAGTAAGTGTTACTTATTGCCACCCCTCAGGCTTCCTAAGATCTTAGACTTTGCACTATTTTAGTTATTCAAATTGTTGTGGCAACAGTTGTGGAGGTTTGGGAAGATGTCTTGGGAGATTAAAATCAAAATTGACTGTTGACGCTCAAAGGAGTCAAAGTTATAATTAACGATGAATCTACGTCTTCTTGAAGGCCACGGCCTGACATCAAAAGAGACAATACTTTATGAAACCCTTTTAAAAGAAGGAGAGAAAACTCCAGCGGAACTTTCTAAGCTGTTAGGTATCAAACGAACAACTGTATATAAATGTCTCAACGAGTTAAAAGAAAAAGGTTTGGTTGAAATTTCTACTGCACGGAGTCAACTCACTTACTCCCCTGCTTTACCAACAAAGTTATACGAATACTTTAAGAAAAAGGCTGTTGAGCAGGAACGCATTCAAGATACTCTTCATTCAATGCTTCCTGACTTGATGCTAGACTACATTATTGCTGTAGAGAAATAAAGTAATGTCAAATATTAATGCGAGGAGAAGTCAAAATTGTGCTCTAGAGTTGAGTTAAAGGCAACAATTGTAAAAAGAGAAGAATAATATAATTCAAAACACTAAATAGATGAAGATCTTAAGAAATGTAAGGAATTGTTAGATTTGGGTATACTCAAACAAGAAGAATTTGATACAAAAATAGAAGGTTTGGTAGAAAAGATATACAATTGGCCAGTTATGTGGGGGAACTTTTTTAGAGCACCACTTCAGAAATTCACCATCACCTTCAATATCATTTTATTCGCATAATTCATTAATGTTGTTTTGTACTAAGAATCTCTCTGAAGTAATGTAACGATCTTTCAAACATAATATTTAAACTATTTCAGTCTTCGGTAACATAGAAATCGTATTTACATTCGCATGATCTAATGACGTTGTTACATTAAGAATGTCAAAGTTTATAGCTGACAATCCCTTTACAATATCAGGTAAATTATGATGTTTGTGACGAAGTAAAATAATGTGATCTTTATTACTTAACTTTATGACCTTTTTGATTCTTTTAGTTTCAATCAAAACATGAACATCTGTCAACAAATCGGCTCTAATAAATCTAGAATCAGTTTTTTTATCGTAATATCCATTTAAATCGTACATTTCTGAATCAATATTTAACAGTTCTAAAATAAATATAAATGCTTCATTGCCAGCTTTATTTAATTTATTTTCTAACTTCAAAGAATAGGCATCTAAAGTTTGTCCCAAAATAAAAACGTCAGAAGGTCCTAAGCTATTTTTGATAATATTTAGCGCCTGGCTATGTAAGCGTTGATTCTCAATAGTACTACCTACAAATAGTATCAAATTGGCATATTCAACTGTTTGATTAACTCCTTGAGCATTCACAAACAGAATGTCTTTCAGTCCTTGATTTGTAATATCCCGAACATGGAACTCTGTTTTAAGTGAATCTCCAAACCATTCTGTTAAATTATTTTTAGCTTTATTAATTACATCTATACTATAATCGATTCCAATATACTTATTAATAATCCCTTTGGACAAGAAATATTCAAGAAAGTACCTAATTGTCATTCCATTACCTACTCCAATATCGACAAAATTAATTTTCTTATTATTTTTGACTAGTTCATATATATAGTCCTGTGTCATCTTTAAAAGTTCAATTGTATTTTTGGGTGTATTTGCTGACTTCTCATTCAAAGATTCAATTATATAATCATCCCAAGATTTCTCGCCTTCTCTAAAATAAACATGTTTAAGGTCGATCTCCCTATTTGCTTCAAGGTCAGCGACGAGATCAATAACTTGATCTTCATTAAAAACTTTATAAAACTCAGGTTTTGGAGTCACAACTTTTAAAGATCTACGGTTTTTATATTTCTTTCCGCTTTCAGACAAGGCTCGTAAAACTAAGTGGTTGTCAGAAGTATTAACAACATAAGTTCGCTTACCTTCTTCAACAACCTGTAGAGCAATTTTCTTCTTTTTAGCCGACTTTACCCAATTGGTTATCGTATCTTCAGATACTTTATACATTTCAGCTAATTCTGTGTTTTTAAGATATTTCATGTTTTTTTAGAGTGAATGTTATTCTACAATAATTAATGTATTTAACCAATATATAGTTTGTTGAATGTTCGGAAGAATTTTCCTAACATGTAGTTGTGTTTCTTATTGAGCCGACCTTTTTTTACTTCAATTAAACACACCAACATCATGTACCATTATAACATTAAAAGGACAATAAA
>JAYTAQ010000120.1:0-9132 GCA_043737415.1 bacterium | reverse complement strand
AAATATTACAAATGGACTGGTAACAAGTATTAGCGCCCATACAATCAAATATTTCTTATCTAGAACAAGTTTTTTAATAAAATCCCTAGGACTAATATCTTTTAACTTTGTTATAGATTTAATTTTTTTATACACTTTATAAAAAAATACCATTCCAAAGAGCAAACCTAAAGTCACAAAATCCCAAAAATTAACCATAGCTGCAGTTGCAAGCGTCATAGCATAGACAAACATCAAGTAGTGATTTAGTTTCTTTTTCTGAAAAATTAGAATTAAAAGATAAATATTGGTTAAAAGTATTGGAATGCTCATTACATGGGGATGAAGGTCTCCAAGGATAAAGCTGTATGATGGAAACTCATTAATTGTAAAAGAGGGATCGAGAATTCTGGTAGCGGAAGGGTAGTAACATTTCGACGCCAATTCAGGTCCGTAATTCTTGTAAAAACATGTAGCAAAATGAAGATTTCCAGACAGTCCAACTAAGCTAGCCCCAAAAAATGCAAAGAATGCTGACTTTGTAAGTTTATAAACGATGCCGAATGAGATTAGTAAAGTAGATACTAAAATTAATCCTAATGAGAAATTGTATCCCATTGCATAAGGAACTCCCGAAAGTCGTACAAGCAATGAGTACATATAAAACCCGTAATAATAATAGTTTACAGTTTTTGTAGACCACCAACTATCAAAGAAAGGAAAGTACGATGTCTTACCTGAACTCATCAACAAATTCAGATCCATAAACTTTTCTGTACTTTCTAGTGACGAGGAAAAGCCTCGAATATAAAGATATCCGATGAGTATAATAATCGTAACTAATTCAATTATTATAATGTTTCGTATAAATTTTTTATCCAGAAAAGTAAATTTCTTTTCTTTTTGTTTTCGGTGCTTTGAATATCTATAAAGAGAGTAAATAGCTCCTACCAAACTTAAAGAAAAAATAGTTATAAGTAACTGCTGATTGTCGAAGCGTATGATTTTTAATGAAGCTAAAAGCCATACAGGATATGCAAACATTATTAAACCTAACGGTTTTGCAATGATATAAGTCAGGATACTTTTTGGATTGGTAAATCTGACAGTAAATGCTAATCCAATAATCCCGAATAGAGAAAAAATAAAGTAGAAAGGTAATGCTCTTAATAAATCGTTCATATTTCTGAATAAAGTTTTTCAATTCTATAATTGTTCTGTTTAATTAACAATTGTAATATCACTATAAATAAACTCTGTACAGCTAAAATAATTGAGAAAAAACTTCAAAAGTCGTATATCCGCTAATTCTCTGTCTGGGAATTAGAAATGGGTCGGTTCCAGGTTTCCAATTGCCGTTTGATGTTGTAACTGCGGTTTTATAGCCAGCTTTTTGAACTGCTTCGACCACGAGAGAATTTTGGTTCCCATATGGGTAGCAGAAATCCGGAATAGAAGCACCCAAGTTCTGCTCGAGCTCAACCTTGCTATTCGCAACTTCGTCTTGAATTTCAGGAGTCGATAACGATGTTAAATATTTATGATGGAGAGTATGAGATCCGATTGATACTAAACTGCTTTTTTGCATTTCTTTGATCTGATCCCAAGTCAGATAACCTGATTGCCCTACAAATTTAGATACAATATATACAGTTCCGTGAATATTATATTTTTGAAGAATTGGATAAGCGTTGGTATAAAAATCAGCGTAGCCGTCATCAAAACTTATCATTATATATCCTTTTGGTATTGAGGAATTGCTAGCCTGCAATTGTCTAATTTTTGCCATATCAATAGTCTTATATTTTTTTTCTACAAGATGTGACATTTGCTTATCAAAATCAAGAACACGTACAGCAAGACCATGCATAAGGTTATTATTGGGCGTGCTGATTTTTGGGTCATAATAATCGCCGATATAATGGTACATTAATACCGGAACCTGACCTGAATTAACTGGAAAAGCAGTTTTTGCAATTACTGGTTGAATAAATGTTGGTGTTGGAATTAATGTACTAGTTGGTATAGGGGATGGGGAGATTGCGAGCCTATTTACTCCATCAATACTTAAAGATACACTCTGGGCTAAAGGTGGCTGAGCGGATTGAACATATGAGTTACGTATAGGCAACTCTTTACCTGTTAATGACGAAACAAAGAGAAATGATAATGTGGATAATATTGAAAACAGTAACAATAAACCGTAAAGAAATTTTGACTTTTGGGAGTTAGTTTTCATTAAGTCAGCAAAAAGAATATATACCAATACTAATTGATACACAATAGGAAATATTAATGAGTTTAATAAAGTATTGTACTCATTTTTTAGTCAATAAAAGTGAGATCTTTTCCTGATTTAGCTGAAACTTTTATCGGTACACCAATATTATCGGTATGTACCATTATTTCTTGGATTTTTTCCATTACATCTTTAATATTTTCAGATTTGCTAATTTCAAATACTAACTCGTCGTGGATCTGAAGCAACAGATTGCAGTCAATATTATTTTCTCTTAAATAACTAAAAACTTTAACCATAGCTACTTTAATGATCTCAGCTGCTCGGCTTTGAATAGGCATATTTATGGCCTCACGAAACAATATTCTTTTCTGAAATCCTGATACTTGATTCCAGCTGGGAAAATATCTCTTTCTCCCTAAAGCAGTATTAACATAACCACAGTCGTTTAACTGTTTTGTAATTCTGTCAAAATATTTTTGAACTCCGGGGAATTTCTCAAAATACTTATCAATAAAAGCTTTTGCCGACTTCTGATCGATCTTCAAAGCTTGGGAAAGTCCATAAGGCTCCATTCCATAAACTATTCCGAAATTAATAGTTTTTGCAAAACTTCTCTCTTCTTTTGAAATTTCTTCTTTTTCAAATACCAGCTTTGCCGTTGCAGTATGGATATCTTCGTCATTTTTAAATGCCTCAATCAATGCAGAGTCTTGTGTTTCATTTGCTAAAACTCTTAGCTCGATTTGAGAATAGTCGAAGCTGATAAAAATTCTTTCCTCATTACCAGGAGTAAAAGCTTTTTTAATAGCTTTACCAATTGAGTCATTAGCAGGGAGGTTCTGCAAATTAGGGTTAATTGATGACAATCTTCCTGTTGCAACTTGAGCCTGATTGTAGGTAGTATGGATCCTTCCATCCTCTTCAATATAATTCTGCAATCCAACAACATATGTAGAAAGCGCTTTTGAATACGTTCGAAAATTCTTAATCAATGGGATTATATCGCTCATTCCATCAAGCTTAGTTAAAGTGTTGTCATCAGTTGAATAACCAATTTTGTTTTTCTTTTGAACTGGAAGCTTTAATACTTCAAAAAGTACATGTCCCAGGTCCTTTGTAGAAGCTGGATTAAACTCAAATCCAACTACTGCAAATAAATCCTGCTTAGCCTTATCAATAATTATCTGATATTCAATTTCAAGGGCTTGCAAATACTCTCTATTTGCAGTTATGCCTGTATACTCCATGTGAGCAAGAACCTTCTGAACATGGCTCTCAACCTTATAAAGATTGACAAGTTTTTCTTCATCTCTTTTTTTAACTGTTAACTCATAAATATCAATAAAGCTATCTTTTTTAAGGTGTTCACTTAAATTATTTAGAGTCTCAAATTCAAGATCACTTTTTATTAAGTGCCAGGCTAGTTTTAAGTCAGTGAATTTAAACTTCTCAATGTGCTCGATACCTGATTTTAATAACTGCTTTATAAATGGCTTCAAATCAAAACCGATAAATGATCGAAGATTATTCTTTATTACAAAATTATAAAGATCAGAATCACTGACTTCAATAAAATCAATCCCATTTCCTAATCTAAAGTTTCCTGGGGTCTGAAGAATATATGCTTCCCTTGTTTCAATTAACCCATCTTTTTCGCCAGTATTACTAAAGTTAACTAAGTCAGTGAGCAAATACTTTATTTCAATTTTTTGTACAACTTCCGCAGAAAGATTGTCAAACAAACCAAATCCACCATGCAGTTTTTCAAAAGTATCAATAAATTTAGCAATACGCTTTTGTAGGGAAGGAAATTCGTATCTCTCAACAAGACTCCTCAATTTATGTGCTTGAATTTTGCTCACCTTTATATCCTCAGGTTTAAGTTCAGTTTTAATATCAGTATCGATCTTGCTGAGTTTGTAGCAATCCTTCCACTGACTTTGATGCTCTGTAATTGATTCAGCTAGTTTAATAGGAAGCTGGTCAAGATTTGCTAGAATGGAGTCAATAGAGTGGAATTGGTTAACGAGTTTTTCAGCACCCTTTGGACCAACTCCTGGAAGACCTTTGATATTATCTGAAGTATCACCAATAATCGATTTATACAATACATAGTCTTCAAGCTTGATTTTGTATTTATCCTCAAACATTTTTCGGTCAAATTCAACAAAATCAGAGAATGTTTTTCCAGGCATCATTATTTTGATTTTTTCTGAAACCAGTTGCAAAAGATCCCTGTCCCCAGTAATAATTTTTATTTCTTCAAATTGATTTTTATTTTGTACAGCAAATGAACCTATCACATCATCAGCTTCAAATCCGTCTTTTTGCAGTATTTTAATACCCAGGGTATTGATAACATTAATAATTTCTCCAATTTGAACCTTGAGTTCAATATCCATTTCTTTACGATTTGCTTTGTAGTCTTTAGCTAAATCATGCCTGAATGTCGGAGTAGTTGATTCGAGGCTACATAAAATGTAGTCAGGCGATATCTTTTCAATTGAGTTCAAAAGCATTTGGATAAAACCGTAAACAGCATTAGTAGGTTTGCCGTCAGCAGTATTCATCATAGGGTACGCATGGTAAGCTCTGAAGATTAAACCGAAAGTATCGATAATTAGTAATTTTGCCATATATTAAATGATATAATTTAATACTTAATCTGTCATTTTCGCGTCAAATATTGCCAATATTTAGCAAATACTTTATCTTAACAAGTATAAAACTGCCAAATGTTCTATCTAAAAAGCAAGCAAATTGACTTCATATCAGGAAATAACAAATTTATCCTTTTAAACTCTAAAACCGCGGTGGATGAAGGAGTTCAAGCTGGCACTCGACTACAAATCACGTCGCCTGAAAACAATAAAACACAAGTGGTAACAGTTGAACTTACTGAAAAACTTATTTCCCAGCATGAAGTAGGTATAGACCCAGAGATCTGGAGTGATTTTAATTTAAAGAGTGGGAATTTAGTTAGTCTGGGTCTTTTAACCCAGCCAAAATCTCTTTCTGCAATCAGAAAGAAACTACTTAGGCATGATTTAAATTTCAAAGAAATTAAATCAATTCTTGATGATATCGTTAGCGGTAAACTTGGCGATATTGAGGCAACTTATTTTGCTTCTTGTGGTTTTAATCCTGGGTTTAATGATGATGAGCTTTATTTTCTTACAAAAGCAATGGCTGATTCGGGAGAAAAGATCAAATGGCCTTATGAGAAAATCATTGATAAGCACAGTATTGGCGGACTTGCCGGGAAAGGTATAACACCAATTGTAGTAAGTATTATTGCCTCAAGAGGTCTGGTCATTCCAAATACTTCAACTCGCGCAATTACAGCTCCAGCTGGAACAACAGATGTTATGGAGGTTTTCTGTGAAATGGAGTTCACTAAGGAGGAGATAGAAGTATTAGTTAGAAAAAATAACTGCTGTATGGTTTGGGGAGGTGGTCTTTCACTTGCACCGGCTGACGAGGCTTTGATCGAGATTGAAAAGCCTCTTGGCATTGAGCTTTATGATAAATTTATTGTAAGCATTTTAGCAAAGAAAGTAGCAATGGGTTTGACTCACTATATTCTTGATATTCCTGCTGGTCCTGACACCAAAGTTCAAAATCCTGAAGATGTAGAGATTATACGCGATAAATTTGAGAAACTTTCGGCTAAATTTGGAATTAAGGTAAAGGTTGAGAGTAGAGTAGCACTTGGCCCTGATGGTAGAGGTATTGGACCAAATTTAGAGGCTCGGGATATTCTTTACGTTTTACAGCAACGTGAGGACAGATTTATGCCTTTAGAGGAGATATCTTTGAAACTTGCAGGTGATTTATTGGAGTTAGCTGAGGACGTTAAACCTGGAAAAGGTTATGAATCTGCCAAAAAAGAGCTTACTAGCGGTAGGGCTTATGAAAAATTTAAAAAAATCATAACTGCTCAGCGTGGAAATCCTAATATTCAACCTGAAGATATCGGTGTAGGTGAGTTTTCATATGATTTCAAGGCTAAAGATTCCGGTGTTGTGAAAGATATTGCAAATAATGTGATCAAAGAAATTACTCATGCTTTAGGTACTCCAAATATAAAAAAAGCAGGCATGTTTCTTCATAAGCAGATTGGAGAGGAATTTAACTCCGGTGACACTTTGTTTTCACTTTACACTACTTCTGATTCACGACTTGATTTGGCTTTAAAGATACTTGACATAAAGAAGCTTGTTATCAGTGAATAATATCTAAATAATTTATACTTAACTAAACAAAGATGACCGAAAAAGAGGTTGAACAAACAATACAGGATATTAAAGACCTTAAAATTCAAGGTAATACCAATATTGCCAAAACCGTGGCCAAGACTCTTTTGAGCTACGTTACCCACACAAAAGTCCATCATTACGGCGAATTTGTTGTAAAGCTAAAAGGATATGCGTATGAACTTGCTGAGGCAAGGCCAAATGAGCCTATAACTGTAAATGCAGTAGCATTTATTCTTAAAGATATTGAAAAATGTGAAAATCAAGCTCAGCTTCGGATTAAATTTATTGAAAGAATTGAAAACTTTTTTAAATATCTTGATGAATCATATCAAATTATTAGGTCAAACGCTGTTAATATTTTAAAAAGCCATAAGGTTTTTTATACGCATTGTCATTCTTCTTTAGCACGTGATGTCTTGATCCGCTTGTATCAATTAGACTCGGAAGTTTTAGTGATCAATGATGAAACAAGACCATTATTCCAGGGTAGAATTACCGCTACAAAATTAGCAGCTGCAGGCGTAAAAGTCATTCATATTGTTGATTCTGCTGCTGGTTCGATTTTTTTAGATAGTAGATACCCAAAACCTGAGGCTGTAATAGTGGGATGTGACGGAATTACAACAAATGGAGATTTTGCTAATAAAGTAGGTACAATTAATATTGCACTTGCTGCTAGAGAAGCCAGAGTTCCATTGTATGTTGTAACTCAGTCAATGAAGATTGATTTTAGAGCTCCTAAGGACATTACTATTGAGCAGAGAGACAAAGATGAGGTTTGGAAAGATAGGCCCAAAAACATTGATATTTTGAACCCGGCTTTTGATCTCGTACCTGGCAATCTAGTTACTGGTGGATTTATTACTGAGAAGGGCTTGATGAATTCCGAAGACTTCAAAGGTCTTGCTCACTAACTACAAAAATATCTTACGGAATAACCTCACCGGGTTTATTCACCCAATGCAGTTTTGATAGTAGGTTCAATTGCTGTGTAATTATAAGCGCCAGAAAAGTTAGTAGTGTTAATATAGAAGCCTGGAGTTCCTTGGGAGCCAAATGATGCCTCTACGGCTACATCTCTATTGAGTTTAGGTAGATATTTTTGAGTATTAAGACAATCTTTCATAAATGACTGATCAACAACATCTTTAGTATATTCAGCAATCTGATCTCCCGTTACTTTGTAGGTAGCACCATTAAATAGCTGATCATCATTGTTCAAGAGCTTGTACCCTGCAGCAGTCATCAATTTATCATGTACATCCCAGAATTTGCCTTTTTCTTGAGCACAATACATTGCCTGACCTCCTAAATCTGTGGAACCATGACCTTTTGCGTACATCCATACATATACTGCTTTGCCTTCGTCAACAAGTTTTTTAAATTGCGGAACTGGAGCTATGTATGAACCCCCTTCAGCTACTAATTTAAATTGAGCTCCGATTGAATTATTTATCGTTGGATTTAATCCGCTTGCTACATGACAATAAGGACAGTTTGGATCACTAAATTCAGTAATAACAACTTTAGCATCTTTATTCCCAAAAATAATGTGATCAGTATCTAATAAACTCTTAACCTGGTTTGCAGTAATAGTTGGCTTTACTTCATCAGCTGAACTATCGGCAGTAGAAGTAGTCCCAGCATTTTTTAATGCCTCTCCTACTGAAGTTTTAATAGTTGACTTGGTTTCGGAGATGATTGCACTTGCAGCAACCAAGAAAGATACAGCAATAATTACACCAGCAAGAACAATGCTAACAGGAACCAACAATATTTGGAAAGCACCTGAGGATGATTTATCCTTTTTAATAAAATTTTTCTTTGTTTTGCTCATTTTTTGTTAACTTTTATAATTGGACGGTTATTTTCAATGATAATAGAAAATTCTTTGGAGTCAATAGAACTGGTTGGTGAAGCATCGTCATTTAAATATAAATCAAGAACAGTTTTATCATAATTTTTCACATCAACTGAAAGATTATATTCAATTTCTGCTGTTGAAGCTGGATTAATTTTAACCTGTTCTGTTGCTGTGTTACCGTCTTTAAGTATTGTTATCGTATACTCAGAAGTTGATTTGTTTGAAACCCTTATTTTGTTTTTTGGTTCAATTTTTACAGGCGGTCGATATGTTAGATCGACAGCTAGTTCAGTCTGCTTATTAAATTCGTTTCTTGCTACGATTGTGAATCTTTTTAAGCCTGGTTCAGTAAATTTAGCATTTATCCTAAATTTGCCGTCAGGACTGACAAAGTTGGCCTCGTTCCCGTCCAATACGACTTTTACCGATGGATTGTCAGTAAATCCTTCAATTACAAATGAATCGGTAGTTACCACATCATTCTGCAAAGGAGAGTTAATCTGAAGAGTTGGTGGCTGACTAAAAGCTTTCCATTGACTATAGAAAAACCACACAATTACTGATAATGCTATTAGAGCAATTACAGATATAAGTGTTTTTAAATTAAGCATTTTGGAGATTATTAAAACTGCCGGCGAGCTGTCATTAGATTTTCTGGAAGTTTTATCATCATCGGTGAAACTAATTTGTCTTTCACGCCTATAAAGTGCCATTACCTTTTCTTCATTAATACCTAGGTAATTAGCGTAAGACCTTAAAAAGCTTTTTAAATGCATGTCAGATGAGAA
>JAYTAQ010000119.1:0-3718 GCA_043737415.1 bacterium | reverse complement strand
TATTTCTAATACCAAAAATATACTTACCGTCTGTAGTCTGAATTAATGCAATAATAGTCATGATTGGAACTATATTCTCAAGTCCATATTTTTCTTTGATCTCTTCCACCCCCTTATTTAGGATAAATGCATAATTTTTATAATCGCAAGATTGAATATACATTTTAACGGTTTCAACATCATATTGCTGAAGTCTGTTAAGGCAATATACTTTTCCATTCCAGACTTTGTATCCGTTAGCGGTTTTCTCCTTAACAAAATCTTCCCAAAAACCATCTCTGGCTTTTATAAAATCGGCTGTAAAAGTTTTTTCTCCACAATAAACGACTTCCAAGCTATCGATTTCTTTTGATGTAAAGCGAGTTAACATATTTAACTTATTATATTCTAAATTTCTTCAAATAAAACAATTATGACACTGTAAACTAAGGTAACTTTATAGAATACTCCGCACGCATCATCTCAGTTCGAACTTGATCCACTATGGCGAGCCAGTTAATTTAAAGTAAAATCTTCCCTATTCTATAAACAAAAATGTAGTTCGATCCACTGTTCCCCTAGCGTCATATAACAGTATGAGAAAATTTAATCTCCTTCTTCCTTTATTTATCATGCTGATAGTTCTATTTGTTATCAGTTTTTTTATATACAAGCCAAAACATCAGGAGAAAAACCTAAGTAAAATCCCTTCTACATATTATACGGATGGAGTCTCAGGTACAGGAACCGTCGTTATAACGCACGATGGTAAGGGAGGAGTTGGGCTAAAGATTCAAACAATAGATTCAGTGGATAACATGAACCCAGATTTAGTTGGTCAGGCAGTTCTATTTTGGTCACGTGAGAATACAACTCAACCAGAACAGTACTCAGCATTATTTGACGACTTTTCGAAAAACAAAAAAATCAGGTTCAAAGGAATTCTACACGACTCTCCACCTTCGTGTTATAGTATAGAGAACATAAATCATCCTGAGTGGCAATGCGTATATAGCCATTTTCTAGATATTTCTGCATTTGAATGGGTTGATTAAACTTGTAATTTAGGAATTAATATAGTTCTACCTGTTGTTACAAAGGAAGTTCTAATACACTCCACGATGTTGAGCCAGTTTAATTTCACTTAAGCATTAAATATTAACTTCTATTACCATACTTTTTCATAATTGAAATGTCCTACATTACTCTTACAACAGCTTAGGCACCTGCTGATTAAAGGTAAAGAGGCCATACTATAAGTTGAATTTAATGTATTGACTGTTAAACGATTCAAATGATTAAAAAGAAGGCTGTAGTACTGACAAGTACACTCATAATAATTTTTGGAATTATTTCACTGCTTTGTTTCGTAAACATTCCCCTTTTTGGCTTTTCCCAAAGGAATAAATCAAAAAATAGCGAATCTACTTCAAAAACGCAAAATGCTAAAACTCTTGAAATCACATCAGAATATATTGAATCAATTTCTAGCATAGTAAAGAAATATTCTATCCCACAAAACAAGTTCAATGTTGGAATTTTTCAAGGCGGAACCTATATAGATGAATACAAGTACCTAGGTACTGAACCTCATAGAGACGTATCAGTATATGAAAACCCAAAGCAGAAAGAATTAATTATTACTGTTGATCCTAGCCTCCAGAAAGTAAGCAGCAATCAGAATATTTATACTCTTGATTTCTTTGATACAACTATTCCATACTTGGAATTCCAAAATACTCACAATATCTTTTCTAAAACGGGAATATGGAATGAAATTATCAAGAATAAAGACTTTGCTCTAGTTAAGGACAATGACAATCTAACTATCACGACAAAGAATAAAAACTTAAAAGAGTATCTTAATAAGAATTTCTCAGTAATCATGGCCAAAACATGGAAAGTATACTCTGTAGGAGATAGTGTGGAAATTTCACTTGTATTCATAGTAAGGGAAATAACCTTTTAAAGGCATTTGTGAAACGTGACTATATTTCATGGACCGATATTCCAGAAAAAGCACCAGAGCTGGGCTCTAAAATGACAATTACCAATTACACGATCGAGTATACCTTCAAAGAATAACATATATTAAGCAAGTTCTAACCCTATCTAGGGGTGCAAACCATATAATTTTTTTCTTATTACAGTCTGTTAGAATGCATTCATGAATACTGTTTTAGGAATCGGGAAAATACCATGATGAATTCATAATAAAAATAGATCTGGAATAAATGCTAGAATCCACTTAAGAACAAAGTTATAATACATCCCACGATGGTGAGCCAAACAGTTTTCCACATCATTTAATGATTATCACAAATGTTTGTTGCTACTATTCGAAATTGTTTTTATAATAGTTCGTGAGTGATCCAACAAAACCCCTAGCTAGCGAGCCTACTGTTACTCATGAGAACAATACTGCAAGAACAAATGAACTTGCTCAAGGATTATTACCGATTGAACAATTACCTTATGAGCCTGAATATATTCAACGTATTAAGACAGTTACATCTGAGTTAAATAGCATTTAGGGGTTGGTGAGCACCATCTAAGTTTAGGTTCCGATTATCACATACAAAATTCGCCAGAATTTTTTCTCAATTCTAAATTCTTCTCCTTTACCTAAATTCTTTTTCATTTCTGTAAAATGTTGCTGGAAATTCTAGAAGAACTTTGGCAAGGAATTAAGGTTATTACTAGCTCTCTCCATGCAGGTAAGCAAAACTGAATCTTAAACAATAATGAATTGCTATTTACAAATGATCACAAACATCAGATGAGCTATCTTCTCATGGGAATCTTTATCCAAATGAACCCCGTCAATTTCAGATGATTTGATGTGATGCGAAAGATCAATAAATTCGCAATCATTTCTTTCTGCAACTTCTTTATAAAATTTCCCAAGATCTTGAGATTTCTTTTCGCTTCCCTCAAAATCGTTATATCTTTTTGTAACAACGTTTTCATTGACAAAGGCAGGAGAGACTATAATAATTTTAGGCAGGGATAATTCATATTCATCGCATCGAGGTTTAATGGTTTTTATAAGTCTTTCTATACCAAGAGAGATTTCCTCTGCTGTTCGGTTAAACTTAACTTTCAAATCGTTAGTTCCAAGAGTTATAATTATGCAATCAAGAGGAAGGTGACTTGAAATACACGGAAGGAAATATGTGTAGCCATTTCTATATACGTCACTTGGATCATTAAGATCGGTTGTTCGCCCTCCATACCCCTCTTCAATAACTTCGTAATTATTACCTAGCAGTTTTTGTAAAATTCCCGTCCACCTTTCTTTCAGTTCAAATCTATCATCTGTGATTGGATTTGCTCCCCAAGTATTGGAATCACCAAAACATAATATTCTTTTTGCTTTAGGGTTTAGATTCATAACAGCTGACCTTATATAAAAGTTTAATCTATTTTATTCAATTCCCAAAATGATTGAAATCAAAGTGCAAACTGAAATACATAATACTTGTAGTTTTTCAATGAGTTTGCTAACCATTAATATTTAATTTAGTTAAGTATATAGGGCTATTCGCCTCTTCAAGTTTAGTTCTAATGAAGTCCACGATGGCGAGCCATTCATTCCAGCGTATTCAAACTTAATCAAACAAAAGCCTAAATACTTCTCTAACCGATAAGATCTGATGTCATCTGTACAGATTCAATTTTTATTTCTGCCTCTTTTATCAAATCGTTTCGAGGAGTTGATTCCTCAGCCCAATTACTT
>JAYTAQ010000118.1:0-3770 GCA_043737415.1 bacterium | reverse complement strand
TGAGGCTTGTGAACCAACCTTTATAAAGCTCATCCGCACTAATTGGATTTATAGAATTATATTTTTGGAAAAATCTTTTTGCTTTAGCAAGTCCGGCTTCAGAAAGATCTTTTCTATCAATACAAAGCAAATCAATTGCTCTTGCAATTTCTCTTGATCGTGGAGCCATTTCGCACGCATCAAAATCGATTATCCATTCTATATTTCCATTTTTATCAAAGAAAATATTTCCTTCTTGATAATCACCATGAGTTAAGTGGTCACTTTCCAGTCCAAAATCTGAGTATCGAACTGTATTTGTATTTATCAATCGATCTTTAATTTCAAGTGCTTTTAAAACCAATAAATTACGTTGATCAAGCACAGTCGTCTTTCTCTTTTCTTCTAAATGAAGTCTAAGTTTTGAGATTGTCTCATTAAATGTTTCAGGAGATTTCCAACCTTTAAATACTTTGCCGATTTTTGGAGCTTCACTTTTTGCCCCTGCGAGATGCATTTTAGCTAAAGTTTCAGCCATAGAATCCAGATTAGATTGAGTCAAATCATTTTGACTTGTTTTTAATTCTGATTTAACAAATGGATAGATGATAAAATATGCGCCATTGTTGTGAATATAAAAACTTCCCTTTGTCGTTGCAATTGGTTTCACAACCGGCAATCCCTGGGACGCAAAATAGTTTTGAACTTCAAGTATTTCTTTTGCTCTTGCTTCAGAAGGCACAACTTCTTCGCGCATTTGTTTAAAAAATAGTTCTCGATTATCTGATGTTACTAACCTCCAACATAATGCATTTCCCATTGGAATTGGAATCAATTGAGTTGAGGTAATTCCCCAATTATTATGCAAAAGAATTTGAGCATTTTGATCTTCTAAACTTGAATTTTGCTGAGCAGTTTGTGGGAACATTTACAGAAGTATAATATTTCATTAACATCATTACAAAGGGGTTTTATAAAGAATAAACATGTCGACAGATATAAAAACAATTGATGCATATAATAATTTTGCCAAGAAATGGAGTGAACAGCATAAAACTGGCGAGATAGTAAATCATGTTTACTTAGAAAAACCAGCTATGTATTCTCTCCTAAATAATTTGGAAGGCAAAAAAATTCTTTGTATTGGCTGCGGATCAGGTGAAGAATGTGATTTTCTAGCTTCACAGGGAGCTGAAGTTATTGGGACTGATATTTCTTCAGGATTAATTGAAGAAGCAAGGAAGTCCTATCCAACGATTCAATTTGAAGTTATGGATATGGAAAACCTAGATTTCGAAGAAAACTCTTTTGATTTAGTTTATTCAAGTTTAGCAGTTCATTATATTGAAGATTGGACGAAACTTATGAATGAAACATTCAGAGTATTGAAAGCTGGAGGAGAATTTGTATTCTCCACGATGCATCCAGTTTTTACAGGTGGTGAAGATTTTTCCTACGACGAAGGAAGCATGACTGGAATTGCAAGATATAAGAATACAGCCAAGGGTGAATTTTATGTTAAAGGTGATTATTTTTCTCCAAGACCATTTGAAGCGAATATGGGCGAAGAATTAATAGTAACTTGGTATCACAAGCCAATTGGCGTGGTAATTGATTATCTTTTGAAAGCTGGATTCAAGTTAGCAACTTTGCTTGAACCGCAACCATTAGAAGAAATGAGAGAAGCTCGTTTAAAATCTTATACTTATTATTCTAAAATCCCTTTGTTTCTGATTATAAAAGTAGAAAAACAATAATTTCCTTAATAATAGACTTTGTATTACTACTGACTGCTAGTATATGCATTTATGTTTCCCCCGGCTTTTTCTTTCAATCCCCACCAAAGAAAAAAATTTAACTCTCAAATTTAATCAAATATAAGCCACAATTCCAGAATTTTCCTCAGACCAAATAAGGCTAAGAGAGATATTATCAAATCTTATAAGTAACACTATTAAATATACAGATAATGGCTCAGTAATTATCTCTCTTGAAGTAAATAAGGATCAGTTTTAAAATAACTCAAGGCCCATTCCTTTTTTTATACACTCGCTGACATCAAACGCCTCATATCCCTCACCTCGTAAATATTTTGCATACGATGAGGTAAAACCATGCTGAACGTACACTCTTTTTGCTCCACTGGATTTAATAGCTTCGTTTAGGCCGTTCCAATCTGCATGATCGGAAATTGGAAATCCTTCAGGTCCCAAACCTCGATCCATAGCCCACCCTGAGACTCGCCTTATATCTTTGTTTGAAATCGCTCGTACATTTGGATAATTTGTAAGTGAAGCAGCTATTATCAATGATCCTTTTAGAGCAGTTTCATCAGTCCATGCGTCTAATAGCGATGTTTGCGGCATTACATAGCCAGATTTTATGTAAATTTTGTTAATTTCGTTAATCTGATCTGTGACAAAAATTGAGCCAATTCTGTGATCAAGGTTTCTTAAAATATGCTGTGATTTCCCAAGTGAATAAGCAGATAGCACACTAATAATTCCCTTTTCCTTGTTTTCAGTCCACCAATTGTTGATGTCATCAAAGACTTCATCCTGATTTGCCCAGGTATAATGAGGTTTTGCAAATGTTGACTCTGTTACAAACACATCACATTTAACGGGGACAAATGGCTCGCTTGCACTATCCTTCCCTACTTTGTAGTCTCCTGCGACTACAACGCGAAGGCCTTCATATTCAAGCAAAACTTGAGATGATCCCAAAATGTGCCCCGCTGGAAATAATGTAATCTTGACACCATTTCTAAGTATTTCCTCACCGTAACTTAATGCTGAAATATTTGAATCTTTCCCATAAAAAAGCTTTATAAGCTCTCCCGTATCACTATGGCAGATATACTTCCCATGCCCCCTTCGAGCATGATCAGAGTGGGCGTGAGTGATAATTGCAACTGGACGAACTTTATTTGGATCAATCCAAAAGTCTCCAATAAGGCAATATATTCCGTCTTTGGTAAAACTGATTAATTCATTTATAAGACTCATATGGTCAAAAAGTTAATTCAACAGGATTATAGCTGATTATTAAATAATTCTCTTATGATACAATGCTTAATGAAAGATAAATCTTGCGGAATTATACCTATATTTAGTTTAGAATGTGAAAATCTGGTTCTTTTAGTTCATCATTTGAAGGGTGGACATTAGGCTATTCCAAAAGGACATCCTGAAGAAGGAGAGACTGATCTTGAAGCAGCAACTCGTGAGCTTTTTGAGGAGACAGGGTTACGAGAGCCGGAAATTGTATCAGAAGTTACTTTTGAGGAATATTATGAATTTGTTGATTACAAGGGAGACCATCTTGAGAAAACAGTTATATATTTTATTGGTTTCGTCTCAGATCCTATTGTTTTGCTTCAGGAAGAGGAGATACAGGATTTCAAATGGGTAAGTTTGGAAGAAGCCTTAAAAATTGTTACTTTTGACCGGACTCGAGATATGTTGAAGCAAGTAAGTGAATACTTGAGTACAGAGCAACAATAGTAACCAGAGCCTACTGAATTAATGGATAAACGCTGCTATTTCTGAGAGCGATAATATTAAGTGTACAGAGAGCTCCATTGTTTACTTATTTTAACGATCGGGGACGTTACAACAAGCAAACTAAGGTACATAAAGACTCTCTCAGTAATAATATTTGCAGGTTTGTACAAAATAAAAGATAATTAATTAGAAAAATTATGACATTAGGAATTTTAATTTTACTGTTTATATTATCGGTTGATCTAATTGAGAACGATAACGTATTAGACTCATAGGTCATTACTG
>JAYTAQ010000117.1:0-3872 GCA_043737415.1 bacterium | reverse complement strand
TCTTAGAAACAATTCTCACTGCTAGGAAAACACCGAGTATTGCGAATAATAATGATAGATATTCTGATATTACGTAGCTGGAATAACTCACAAATAAGGGTGAAATGAAAAAGAAAATACTGATCGCTTTTGCTCGTTTAAGGAATAATAAAACCATTAAACCAATCAAAATACTTAACACTACATTTAATAATCTCGCCTTTGTAATCAAAGCGTCACCGGTAGATTTAAAGGGTGAATTTACTCCGGCAAGGGCAACTGAAAAGCCAAATTTTCCTACTGAAGAACTGTCGGTCTTTGTATAACCATTTGGTATAGAGTGATTAAAACTATCAGCATCAAGTAAATATTTATAACTATCTACATATGTAAGGTAATTAGAATACATTCTAGATCGGAGCATTAGCCCTAAAAGAATGATTATAATTATTATACAAAACGCTAACATGCGTTGTAACGAATACTTGCTTGCCGAATCCCCCATCTTTAACTTTTCCATTGTATAGGATATAATCCCCCAGTCAAATAACTAAATGAAAATATCAATAATTGCCCCAATATTCAATGAGGAAGGAAACGTTGCTGAATTACATAAACAAATTCTAGCCTCATGCGTTAATCTCAAAACATCTGAAAAAATCACAGATTACGAGATTATCTTTATTAATGATGGGTCATCTGACAAGACTCTAGAGATAATGAAGACTCTTTCACCTATCAGTATTATCAACTTCCGAAAGAACTTTGGACAAACAGCTTCAATGGATGCTGGTATAAAGCGAGCGACAGGAGATGTATTAATCACAATAGATGGAGACCTACAAAATGATCCAGCTGACTTTGGTTTATTGCTTGAGAAAATGGATGAAGGATATGATGTTGTTTCCGGCTGGAGAGCAAAGAGAAAGGACGGAGGATACAGAAGATTCCTATCAAGAGTTGCCAATAGAATGCGTAGCAAACTACTTGATGATGGTATTCATGATACAGGATGCAGCCTAAAGGCTTACAAAAAAGAGTGTTTCTACGAAGTAGATCTTCAAGGTGATATGCACCGATTTATCCCGGCTATTCTTCGTTGGCAAGGGTTTGTAGTTGGTGAAGTCCCTGTAAACCACAGATCAAGGACATCTGGCAAAAGCAAATATAATAACTGGAAAAGAATTATCAAAGTATTTGTAGATATGATCAGTTTGTGGTTTTGGAGAAAATATTCTACGAGACCTTTACATATTTTCGGTGGAATCGGTGTATTAATGATGATATTTGCTTCTGGATTAGTAGGTGTGTCGATCGTCGACAAATTAGTATTCGATGCTGACCTATCAAATACTGCATTGTTCTCGCTAGCCCTATTTTCAGGTATCTGCGGAGTATTCCTGTTTGTATCAGGAATTATGGCTGACATAATCATTAAAACCTATTACAAGTCGCATAATAGAAGGCCGTACAGTGTTAGGGATGTTATCGAGAATTAGGTTCAGCTTTGATCTTTTAATATGAATTGTTACACGCAAAGCATAATTATTAAATAAGTCACTCTTACCCATTTACAGCGTCATTAATTCAAGCTATAACTGATTTTAAATGCCTCCTACAATCCTTACAGGCAAATATGGCGAAAACTTGGCTGCCTCTTACATATCATCAAAAGGGTACATTATTCTCGAACGCAACTTTAATAATAAATTTGGCGAGCTGGATATTATTGCTGTTAAAGGAAAAGATCTAGTTTTTTTTGAAGTAAAATACCGTACAAACAAAAAATTCGGCTACGGCGATGAGTCTATTTCTAAATCCAAAATCGAAAAACTTCGTAAATCAATCGAAGTATGGATTTCGAAAAAAGGCAGCTTTATTCAGCACGAAAACGTTTACCTAAACGCGATTGTGATTGATGAAAATAAAGAAATAGAGGAATATGAAATTTTATAAAAAATACATCAAATCAATTGTTTAATGTCGTTAATTATATTTTTTATCTTACTAACAAAGTCTAATTTGTACTATCATAAGTTCAAGTTATTACTACAAAAAAGTAACAAATATCCCTGCTTAGTGGCTTAAATTTAATTTATACAATAGTTAGGTAACTTGAGAGATTATTTACATTTATAAACTCATGGGTTAATATTAGTAATTCATACAATTAAAAAATGCCTGAACAACAAATTGAAACACCGGCTCCAGTAGCTGTACAAACACCACAAGTTAAAAATAACTCAAAGAAAAATATTCTTAGAATTGTTATAGTTCTTTTGATTATACTTGTACCTTTAGCAGCAATCACTGCAACGGCAGGTGCTGCAGCGTATAACAGAGGACGAAATAATTCATTTTCAAAATTGTCAGCATATTTACCTACTGAGAAATTGCCATTACTGAGTACTGTTGGTAAATCTGACTCAGAAATGCTTCGCGATGCTATTTCTTCCCAATATGACTTAGAGCTATCTAAAAAATTAGGCGGTAGAGAAAATAAATCACAAGTATCCGTAGATTTTGCTGGAAACGACTCTGAAAAAAGAAGTGTTAATGGTAGCATTCAAGCTGGTTTAAATTCAGCTGTAAATAAAACAGCAGATAAAGGTAAGTTTGACTTTACTTTAAGTGGTAATATCAAATCAGGGATTATCAACGTTGACCTTGGCAATGAAGGTTTTAAAGCAAATGTATTAATGCCTAATTCAAATTCACTGTATTTATCGATGAATCTTTCTAAGCAGTTGATAGACACGATAAAACCAGAACTCGAAAAACAAGGTCTTGAGTCTTCTGATTATAATCTGGATAGTATTACCGGAAAAATTTATAAGCTAGACATTAACGAATATTACAAAGAAATTCAGTCAGCTATGGGGCCAAATTCTGCACCAGAGTATGACTCAAAAAAGAATGAAGAAGCCACTAGATTTCTTATTAATAAATTAACCCCTGATTTTAAGAATTTATATAACAAAACTTTTGGTGATTTTGAAAAATATTCAACACTAAAAGACGAAGGAAGAAAAACTGTTGCTGGTCAAAATGCAGTCGTAATGAGTATTGTCCTTAAAGAGGATAAAGTAGCTGATGTATACGTGGATTTTTTAGATGGAATAAGCAATATTCTTAAAACACACAAATCCGACTTAATAACTTATTGTACAAGTAGTGGTGCTTTCCCAGCTGAATCCTGTACTGAAGAATCAATTAAAGTGATTACTGACGAATCTATTTCTGATAATGACAGAAAAGATATGAGAAATAGTATCAACGAGATGTTTCAAACTGTTGAATTCCAAACTCTAAGATTCTATGTTAGTGCAGTAGATAGCACTTTACTAAAAACTGATTTAAAAATGGCAGTTAAACAAAAAGGTTTGGATGCTATTAGCACAGATGCATCAGGAGGTAAACTTACTAAGTTTGAAGTAAGCATTTCAGATGAAGAGGTAAGTAGAGGAAAAGATGTAAATGTAGTCGAACCAAAAGATTATATTGACCTAAATAAATTGATTAAAGATCAATTGAACTCATATCAAAACCAGTTAAATACTCCTATCACTACTCCTGAATACGACTTTGGTGTTTAATTTAATTTCTGAAAACTCTCCTGCACACGATATCCAACGATGCCTGCGCAGGTTGAGACATTAAGTGAGTTTTTTTTACCTGACATCGGGATTTTAATAACGATGTCAGATTTATTAATTAAAGCCTCAGAAACACCATTAATCTCATGTCCAAGTACTACATAGATATGAGTAAATTTGAAAGTTTTAAGTTTTTTTTCAAGATTAAATAGCGATGTAGCAGGTATTTTTTTGCTTTCCTCAACAGAAACAATAAGATTTATTTCACCGGTTTG
Organism: bacterium; assembly: GCA_043737415.1. Taxonomy (GTDB): domain Bacteria; phylum Patescibacteriota; class Dojkabacteria; order JAOAGR01; family JAOAGR01; genus JAYTAQ01. Next base: position 22 of record JAYTAQ010000117.1, on the reverse strand, counting down.
TTTTGTTAACAAAATATATTTA
>JAYTAQ010000116.1:0-3931 GCA_043737415.1 bacterium | reverse complement strand
TGACGAATTGTTCACAATATTTATTGTATCTACCTCAGCAAATGACTCCTCGACCAATATGAACTTTCCCCCAGGCTTAAGCATTATTAAAATTTCCTGTATGTTTTGATCAATTTGATCAAAACTTAGATGATGAAATACAAATGATGAGTAAACGACATCAATATTGTTCACATTTTTTAATTGTTCAAATCTATCAAAAAACTCAACTCGTGGATCAAAATCAAGATAAGTCGGGTTTGCTTTCGGATCGTAGCCATAAAATTTCTTAATCACCATGTTATCCCGTACAATTCTTCTGATCAATGCCATTCTACCGCACCCAAAATCAAAGAAAGATTCGGCCGAATCGATGTAATTCTTTAAAAGCTTGAAATTAATATCCATCTTTTCCGGTACCTGTCTCGCAAACCGGGTAAATTTCTTGAACTCAGGAAACTCAAAAGCATTGTTTATTAAAGTAATCACCTCTTCGTTATCTTTCCCCTCACTATCTTCGATCGCTTTGAAGATATTTTCAGCGATAACCTCAAATCCAAATTGCCGAAAATTACTTCGCCAGAGTGATTCTAAAATATCAAAAACTTTCGGGTTTAATCTTAACCATGAAAAATAATCATTCTCCATATTTTGAATTTCTTCGAAAGAGAAATTAGACTTAAATGTTGATGTTTTATTGAGCACTAATTTTATATGTTGATTATTTTTTTGAGTCAGATTTAATAACATTTGGTTATTTGTATTCTGAATTGATTGTTCTTAGCAAAAAGTTGATTGATCTCTTATATTTTTCTGTTTTAAGATGTTAAGCTTTATCAATTTCTTTGTAAATTATAATATAGAATTTAAGGACTAAAATTAATAAGCTGGCATGTGGTATAATCATACGAAAGTTAACGTCCTGCAACTCCACGAAATATTGTGAAAAAGATATTTGAAAAATCACATATCTGTTGGAATAATCACCATTTTGGTTTAAAATGCAGGAGTACTGAATTTAATGGCAAAAAACAAAAAGAATAAAATTGAATTACCAAAGTTTCGAGCACCTGTTGTAACTATCATGGGGCATGTCGATCATGGTAAGACCACGCTTCTGGATTACATCCGGAAGGCTAATGTTGCCGCCGGAGAATTTGGAGGTATCACACAACATGTGAGGGCTTATCAAATTGATCACGAAGGCCGACCTATCACGTTTATTGACACACCTGGCCATGAAGCTTTTTTTGCAATGCGTGAACGTGGAGCTAAAATCACTGATGTGATTGTTCTAGTTGTTGCTGCTGACGATGGGGTTATGCCTCAGACAAAAGAAGTAATTGGGCTGTGGAAAAAAGCTCACACTCATATGATAGTTGCAATCAATAAGATAGATATGCCTGGTGCTAATCTTGAAAGAGTAAAGAGACAGCTTGCGTCTGAGGGCGTTCTTGTTGAGGGTTATGGTGGAGATATTCCAGTTATTGAGATTTCTGCAAAACTTGGTACGAATGTGGATGGTTTGCTAGATTTAATTAATTTAGTCTCGGAAATTAACTCTCAAGATAAATTTACTAATCTTGATAATGTTAATTACACATCAGAATCAATTGTGCTTGAATCATTTATGGATAAGGCTATCGGTCCTGTGGCTACAGTTGTAGTTAAATCAGGCCAAATTACTCAGGGCGAGTATGGAGCAGGTGGCAAGATTTACGGCAAAATTAGAGCAATTATTAACGATGAGGGCAAAACAGTCGATGTAGCTTTTGAATCACAGCCGGTTAAATTGATTGGAATTCCCAAAGTTTTAGAAGTTGGTGAATTTGTCAGAACTTATGTTGATGAAAAAGATGCTCGTGAGGCTTCAAAAGAGTCAGTAAACGAGGTTCGTGAAGAGAAACAGCAAGAGTTCAACAAAAATGTCCTAGCTAGCATATTTGCAGCACAAGAAGAGGATCTATTGATAAAGAAACTAAACGTCATTGTTGTTACTGATGCAAAGGGTTCACTGGAGGCTATTTTATATGCACTTAATAAAATCAAAGTTCCTGGAACTAAATTAAATATCCTTGAATCACATACTTCAAACGTTACATTAAATGACGTTACCCTTGCTTCAGCCAGAGGTGGGATCATCTTAGCTTTTAATACAAAAGTAGACGCTAATGCAGAGAGGACAGCTAAAGAAGAGAAGATATTGATTCGTGACTACAAAATCATCTACGAACTTATCGAAGAAATTGAGATGGCTTTGATTGGACTTGTTGAACCTACCGAACAGGAGGACTTTATCGGTGAGGCTGAGGTTAGACAAGTTTTTACTCTTTCTAACGGCAAATTTGTTGCTGGACTTAGGGTTTCAAAGAGCAAGCTTGTTAAGGGCTACAACTATTACATTCTTCGTAAAGGTGAAAGAGTTCACGATGGTAGGATCTCGTCCCTTAAACACGGTAAAGATGAGGTAAAAGAGGCTACAGTTGGGACAGAGTGCGGTGTTTTAACCGAAAACTTTGAAACAATGACTGGAGATATCTTAGTTTGTTACAAGACAGTTAAAGCTTAAAACTTAATTGAATGATTGTTGTAACCATCCTGGGGAACCAGGATGGTTTTGTTTTGATGCAAAGTGCTTTTTTCTTCTATCTCAGGTTGGTCTTTTTCTATGGGTTCTAAAAGATAGTTAATCTGCCACTAACTTCCTTTTCTAACCATTACAGAATATAATTCATTTGTCTGAAGGATATACATTGCTAATGACGCTTTTAGGAGAGTTCGCATAGTGGTCTAGTGCGCCTGTTTCGAAAACAGGTGTCCTGCAAGGGACCGGGGGTTCGACTCCCTCACTCTCCGCCAAACTTAACTCATAAATAATGTTTTCAAATGATTTATCAACAAAGCAGAAAACGCCCGGTGCTCGGAGATATTATTGAGGTAAATACAAGAAATGGTTTCGCTTATTTTCAATTTATTAATAAAGAACCAATTTATGGGTCACTTATAAGAATATTACCTGGATTTTATAGTTTGAGACCAGACTCATTTGAAGAAATTGCTAAGTTGGAGACACGCTTTTATACATATTTTCCATTAGGCGCTGCAATAAATCGTCGAATTTTTGAAATTGTTGCAAATCAAAAAATTCCTGATAAAGATGTAGAGCTTCCACTTATGAGAGCAGCAGGATCCAGGGATAAAGGTGGCAAGGTCGTCAATTGGTGGCTTTGCAGAGGGAATGTGGATATTAAAATGATAGAAAACCTATCTCCCGAGCAAAAGAAACTCTCTATTGTGGCTTTGTTAAATGACACGCTGCTCGTTGAAAGAATTGAAAATGATTGGAAGCCTGAAAATGAATATTAAATAAATCCACATGCAAAAGAAATCCTAATAAACGATCTATTCCGATTTACTTTGTTCTTCGAGGGAATCCTCGCCTTAATCTAACTGCTGCAGCTGATAATATTAATGATCCAACAAGACCTAATCCGGCACCTTCAAGACCACGATCAGAAACGGGTTTAAATGAAGGAGCGAGTGTTAATTCTACACAACCTGCTTTTGTTGGGAGACCTGCCTGATCAGCAGCACCTTTAAAAATATAACACATCGCTCCAATAGCTTGAATAACCTCAACTTGTTTTGATGGATCTAAATCAGCAAACCCAGGACTTATTCTAGAGAAAGCATCAACTTGATTTTGATTTCGCTCAAGAAGGCCAAGTCCAATTCCACCAATTGTGCCTAAAAAAGTACATCCAATGGCTGTAATTGCAACAACAGCGGCATCAGTTGTTTTGTTAGCATTACTATCTTCAATTTGTTCCATTGAAATATTATATACTATAAGGTGCTATCTTGATAGGCCTCACAATTAGATTTTGTTAAGAAATAGTAATAAATTGCTAATTTATAAAGTAGATTTCTTAATTTGCTTTAACTAAAAAAG
>JAYTAQ010000115.1:0-3935 GCA_043737415.1 bacterium | reverse complement strand
AGATCATAAAAGATTAGTATTAGAACTAGCGTCGAGCGCGACAGTATTAGAGGGAGATTGTGAATCCGGCTATAAAGAAAAACCTGAATATGTGGATTTATATCAAGACCACGGGATTTTATTCCATGAATTTGAGATATGGGACAGCATTTATCAATTTAACTATGAAGTAGTTGCCATGAACGCAATTGAAGAGAAAGATTTCTTAGTTATTAGTTTAGAAAATATGTTATTGATGAGCTTTGTAAGAGGATTAAGAGAAGCACGATATATGGAGGATGCTAAATTAATCGGTCAGGAAATTGAAAAAAGGCTTTATAAGAATGTAGTTCCGAATAAAAATGCTTACTTTATTGAGTTATTAAAAAAACAAAGGGAAAATCTAATTATTTGCCGCTAGTGGATATATTTCGAACCGAACTTTATATAGGAATCATAGAAATTGAGTTATAATTCAAGTATGCTAACTGATGAAAGAATCCAAGAAATAATGGACTTAGTTTACAAAGAAGTTGAGAAAGCCATCGAAGAAGGTAACCCACCTTTTGGTGCAGTTGACAGACTTGGAAGGAAGTGTAATTGGCCAAGCGCATTGTTTACAGAACACATCTAATGACCCAGTTTCTCATGCAGAAATTCTTTTGTTAAGCCAAGTTGGTAAAAATCTTCGGACAAGGAAACTAAATAACTGCATTATGTTTGTAAATGCAGAATCATGTCCGATGTGCGCATGTGCTGCGGTAAAATCAAAAATTGAGAATATATATTTTGGAGCTCCTACAGAGGAACGGTCAAACCCTAATATTAGAGCTGAATATATTAAACAAATGACTACAGGTACTTTTAATCTCTATTCTGGAATTATGAAAGAAAGATTTATGGATCAGATAGTTAGAGGGAGAATTAGATTAGGTGAATTGGAAACAAAAAGTGCAACTCAAGTATTTAAAAAATAACTTAGTTACAAATGATAATTCTGTATCTTTGATTGATTGGGATGACATATTATTAGCACCACCAGAAAGAGATACCTGGTTTTTGTACGGTGGAGAAAAATGGAATGATTTCCTTGAAATTTACAGAAAACGTAATCCTGAATACACTCTAGATCCTATTTACTATAAATTTTACTTACATCAAAGGTACTTTGCAGATATGACAGATTGGCTTAATAATATTCTAGGTAATGTATTAACAGAAGAGGAGAAGTTTAAGCAGTTCGCTGAACTGAAAAGTGATTGCTTTGAAGATTGGTTAAGGCCATTAGTACGAGAGTATAGCGGGGATTAAATTTATAGTAAGATTAAGAGTTAAAGGTTATGTGGCTGCCGTTAGTGGATGTAATTCGGACAGAGTACTTAAGTTTAAGTTTTGGTGGTTTTAAATTTTCTTAAACCTTATAAAAGAGCTGTAATCCTTTTAAAGTCAGGCACTTAAGCATTTAAACTATTCAGGTGAAAAGTGAATATCCTCGTCTTGAGTTGTGAGACTTACGTAAAAACCACCCTGATTATCTGATCTAAAAGTAATTAGTTCTCGTGCGACACTAGCGCACGCAAATTGATGTATACATGATACACAAATCGGGGTTGGGGCGTCCGGTTTTGGAACTGTTGCCACTTGAAAATCATAATCAGTTAAAATCGTTTTGTTAGTTATAGGCATCATATTTGATAAAACACCGATTACAGCAGAAAGACAGTGACGAGAAACAATATCATAAACTTTAGTACCTTTATTCTGAACTATTTTTCTTCTCCTTAATACCACAGGATCTTCAGATCCTTCAAACTGGTTGCATTTAATTAAAGTCAGCTTCACTGGACTCGAATGTTCAGGATGTGCTCTTTTTGTTAATATGTCAATCCTCTCTCTCTATTTCTTTTAAGTATAAAGAAGAAAGGCAAACCTAAGTTGAAGTAAATTTCTATGCTTCGAACGCTTTTAATCAAAGAGTCATTATGTAATTAAGTAATTCTTTACTAAGGTTTATATTTCAGGGCTTTCGAGTTACTGATAAACTAAAGTATGAAATTTCATCACAGCGCAGGAGGTGTCGTTTTAAATGAAAAAGGAGAACTAGTCTTGATCACTTCCGAATTTGGCTTAACTGGATTGCCAAAAGGTAGAGTGAATCAAGGTGAAGATTATCTTGAAGCTGCCAAAAGAGAGGTTTATGAGGAAACTGGAATTAGCGACTTAAAATATATTGATTCTCTAGGCTCATATGAAAGACCTGTTCTTGATGAAAATAACAATGCTACAGATGAAATTAAAATAATTCATATATTTTTGTTCGAAACAACTCAAAAAGAATTTAATCCAATTACAAAAGACGAAGTAGCAAAGATTCAATGGGTAGAAAAAAATAAGGCAAAAAATTTATTTACAAACGAAAAAGATAAAGAGTTTTATTTGTCTGTATTGGATAAGATGAATTAGTTTGAGTTGGCTGCCGCTGGTGGATACATTTCGTACCTTATACTGGAGTGAAGATATATTTAATTATAACTGGGTAAGTAGAAAAGTTTGTTATCTTCGTAGCTGAATCGGAAGAGTGTTTACTTTTAATTGAGGATCTTCTAACGCTTTTGAAAGTTCACCAAGCGAACTCAAGGCTAAATCTGGATTTAGTAAAGAAATCGTAACACTTGTATCTGCATGTCGACTATATGACATTACTAGCATACTATTGGCAAATAGATGTATTCCACCACTTCCATCTACATAATTACCACTATCAAGGCGAATACGCTTTCTATTCTCCCGGTCATTTGACACATCAATATAGGTCACCGAAAATTTAGAATTTTGACCGGAATCTTCTACTAATTCTATTGTCGAATCTATTTGTAATTCACGTGTCCTCCTATCTGTATCTGAATGCGCTAACGCTTGCCTGGTTCCATCATCTGATCTAAAACCCTTAGAGTCAAGTAATTCTTTACTGGATGTTAAAATGGTTTGGAGCTGTAGTGCCATCATTTGCTCACAGGGGTCTTGTGCTTCTAAACTGGTTGGATTCATAGTATTATTATATCGGATATTGTACAGAGATTCAATATATGTGTACAAGAAGAATTACTTTATTGCTCACTAATCAAAGGCGAAGATTTGCTTTACTTCATCCTTATCCTCCACACCTTAAAAAATGCGTCTAAACCCTAAGGGCTCATACGCATTTTCTCGTGGCTGCCGCTAATGGATACATTTCGAACCTTTGAACATCATAGTATAAAAGTAAATCCTGTCCCCTCGTTCTCATAACAATAATGTGAAAACTAAAAGATATTTTAAAATAATATTTGTATTTACTCTAATCCTAATAACCCCCTTGCTATTGTACTTTTTATTGTTATGGAGCATGCATAGTTTCAATGTTAATTTTTTCCAAATAGATAAGTGTTTGGATCAAGGTAGGAAGTGGGATTACGATAAAGAAAGATGTGTTTAAAACCTGGATTCGAACCAAGATAGACAGTTCCAGAAACTGCCGTCCTACCATTGGATAGTTCTGCAATTACTTATTATTATAGCAGCAGAATAATAAGAATTAGAGATAAATTTAGTATAATTGAAAATGAAACCTACTATTAAAGCAAATATTTATTTTCTAACTTCTAATGAAGAGGGTAGACAGAATCTTGTCTCAACGGGCTATTAAAGGATTTGAGTCGGGCTTTTCTGCAATTCATGAATTTATTAATAAGAATAATTGTAATTTGGGAGAGACAATTGAAGCAATTTTAGAGTTCATTACGCTTGAATATACAAGTGAAGTTATGGATAAATTAAAGATCGGTTTAAATTTTGATGTTTGTGAAGGTGCGAAAGTTGTTGGAAGAGGAGTTGTTACTGAAATTATTTAGGTGCCTACTTAGCTCTTTTCCTGATAATATACTTTTATGAGTATGAATTTAATCTTAATCTATAAA
>JAYTAQ010000114.1:0-9683 GCA_043737415.1 bacterium | reverse complement strand
GTACGATTGGTAACGCCTTTAAAACCATGGCTAGCAGGGTCATTAGTACCAAGATATGCCTCTGTTTCAACAATTCTTCCAACTGAAACCCCATCTCCAGATTCGTGGATTAGGTAGCATCCAAGGAGTTTTTTTGCTATTTGGGTCGTTTCGAGTGAGTAAAATTCTTTATCTAGAATCATTTTTATATTCTAATCTATTTCAGCGATTGCCGAAATCTTTCAATTCTTTATAATTCTGACATATGGTTAACGTCAGTTTGCAAAATTCTCCTACGAAAGTAGATGATCTATATTTTATGATTGTCAGTTCACTCAAAAGAGGTGATTCAACACTTCTATTATGTAAATCGGTAATTGAGTCAACAGCGTTTTTGAATACACTTTTTAACGATTATAAAACAAGGACAAAGTATTTTGGAAGACAGCGAGATGATTATGCATTTTTTGAATCTAATCTAAATGGCGAAACTGACATCCGATTAATTGATCAAAAATTCCTCGAAAGTATTGTTTTAGAATTCGAACAATCTTTTACAGAATTAACTGAAGTAAAAAACTATCTTGAATCAAGAAATTTGACACTGGTCGTTATGCTTCAGTCAGATGAATCCCAACTATTAAGATATTTTCTATCGTATAAATTTATTTTTGGTGAACACATAGTCTTTTTATACCTTTCTAATAAGGAAAACCTATACTTTGATAATGTCATTAATCTTTCGGAATTAGTAGATTGGGTTGAGTCTATAACAGAATCTGAAGAGTCTGTTCTTCCAGGTGAACTTCAATTCTTACCTCAAGATGCACCTGAAATTGTCGAGGAAAAGATAGTAAATCCTATCAGAAGTGAAACTAAGTCAATTAATAAAGTTAAACATGAACCACGAGTTCATTTTCCATCAAAAGTACACTCAGGTCAGATTGTCGAACCCAGTCTTACAGCGCGCGAGAATTTAATCTATTCAATGCTAAAAGCAAGAACTTTCGTTTCAAGGCTTGATATTGCAGTGTCAGTATGGGGTGAAGACGGAAAGACTGCATCAGATGATGCTATAGATCAAGTAATTTCTCGGATGAGGAAAAAATTTGTACAAGCTGGATATCCAAAAAAATATATTACCTCAAAAAAAGGTGAAGGCGTTTTACTTGATTTGGATGATTGATGGACATTAATTGACAACAAAAAACCTGATCAAAAAGATCAGGTTTTTTAAAGAATGAAAGACTTAACGTCTTTTACCGCCGTTAAGAATATTTAAAATACTAATAAATATATTAATGAAATTTAAATACATACCTAAAGCGTCTTGTAGAGCACGATTAGTTGTTTGCATGCCAGAATTCTTTATCCGTTGCATATCATAAGCTGTAAGTCCTGAGAAGACCAATAAAGCTGCGTAATTTATTATCAAATTTAATCCTGATGACTTCAAAAAAATATTTGCTATTGTGACAACGATAATGCTAGTAATTCCCATAAAAAAGAACACTCGTAAACCTGAAAGACTTACCTTGGTAACATAGCCGTAAATAGCCATAATACCATAAACACTTGAGGCCATTAGAAATGCGCCGGCAATAACTTTTGGGGCATAAGCAAATAGTATAACTGAGAGAGTAAGACCCGTTAGCAAAGAATAAAGACTGAATAATAAAAATGCAGTCGCCGTATTAATTCTGTTAGCAAGAGTTGAAAAAGAAAGTACAATCACTAGCTCTGCAATTATCAATCCATAAAATCGAATCGCACTTCCGAAAATGAACTCTTGAAGGGCTGAGTTGGTGTAGACAAGGAATGAAGATACTCCAGAAAGTAGCATTGCATAAAACATCCAGCCAAATACTTTTGAAATGTATGTTGTCTGTACTGTTTGAGTTTGAACTGACGAGGATTCTGTAAACATTTTAGTGTTAATACATTATACAGGTTTTTTATGATCTGTTAATAAAGATTGTTTTAAATTTAATTTAGCAAAAACTCAGTATATTCTTGATAAAATCTTCATCTACATTTTTTTTACCTTTGCGAATGCCGCCATTAGTTTGGTCGGACCCTTGTCAATAAAGTCTATTGTGATCATTCCTTCGTCAATATCAACTACTCTACCTTGCCCAAATTGTGCGTGTAATACCATATCTCCTACGTCGATAAACTGCGGTTCATCAAATCCACCTGTATCAAATTCTTGATCAGCATCTCTCCTTTTAAACCTGCCACCATCATCCCCTCCGAAGTCAAAGTCACCGTTAGCAGAGGACTTAAAATCTACTAGATGAGTTGGAATATCGGCGATAAACCGAGATACTACATTTGATTGAGTTGTTCCGAAGTAAGTCCGGGACACAGCGTACAAAAGGTAAAGATGCACCTTTGCTCTTGTAATTGCAACGTAGGCAAGACGACGCTCCTCCTCCATCTCCTTATTGTCAGCAAGTGATCTAGAATGAGGAAAAATACCTTCCTCTAATCCTGCTACAAAAACAGTATCAAACTCCAATCCCTTTGAAGCGTGCATAGTCATTATTGTGACAGCATTTTTTGCTCCGTCCCGGTCTTCTCTCTCTTGCATATCCTCGATCAAGCTGACATCTTCCAGAAACTTGGATAAACCTTGATCCAAAGGCATTTCATCATATTTAGCTGCAACACCCAAAAGCTCCTTAAGATTCTCAAGTCTACTTTCACCTTCCTTGGTATTGTCATTAATATGATTGTAATAATTCATATTTTCCAGAATTGTCTTCATTAACTCTGACAGATTTAAACCTTCAGCATCAGCCCTAATCTCATTAATTTTTTTTCCGAATCCAATCAGAGACTTATTTGTTGACAGCTTTGTGTCTCCTAGTTCATTCGTAAATTTCGCCAATGCTTCCAAAAACTCATCGTGTTCAACTGGCGTGCTCGGAACAACAACAGGCTCTGCAAAAAGGGATTGAGTTCTGTCAGGTTTGCCTTTAGCTCCCTTTTTAATCTTCACAATTTTCGGTGGAGCATATTTTAAAAGGTCAGGATGCGAGTCTCTATAACTTTGGATTTCACTGCTAAAATCATCGGCAAGAGCTAAATTCGTAACAAGATCAACAATCGGAATTCTTAACTTTTCACCTGATTCTACAATATCTGTTATTGCTTTGGGTCCTATTCCTCGAGGTGGAGTATTTATAACTCTCAAAAGCGAAAGTGAATCAGAAGGGTTATAAAAAAGCCGCAGATAGCAAAGAACGTCTTTTACCTCCTTACGATCGTAAAATCTCTGACCACCTACCAGACGATATTGAATTTTAGCTCTCAAGAACTGCTCTTCAATTGCTCGACTTTGAGCATTTGCACGATATAAGACAGCAACACCGCTGAGTAGAGGGGATTTAGCAACATCTCCTATCATCTTTCTAATAGTTTTTGTAATAAACATAGCCTCCTCTACCTCACTTTGCCCTTCGAATATCTGAATATTTGGACCTGTTTTCTTTTCCGACCAGAGCTTCTTTTCGCGCCTTTCGGTATTTTTATGGATAACTTCATGAGCAGCATCTAAAATAATTTGCGTTGATCTATAATTTTGTTCAAGTTTAATTATTTTAGCTCCGCCGAAATCTTTCTCAAACGATAAGATATTCTTAATATCAGCACCACGCCAACCGTAAATAGATTGATCCTCATCTCCTACAACACTAATGTTTTGCTTCTCTGAAGCCAATATTTTTATTAATGAATACTGCGCGGTATTCGTATCCTGATACTCGTCCACTAAAATTTGCTGAAACCTGTCTATATATTTCCTGCGTAAAGGTTCATTCTGCTGCAAAAGAAGAATAGTCTTCATTATCAAATCATCGAAGTCGACAGCATTGCGGTCCTCTAAAAGTGCTTGATAAACCGGATAAATCTTTGCTACCTGCTCTGTAAAAAAGTCTCCAGCAAGATCTTTGTAGGTGTCTGAAGCGATCATATCGTTTTTGGCTGATGAAATAGCAGAGTGAACTGCCTGTGGGTTTAACTCTTTTGGGTCAAGGTTAAGCCTTTTCATAGCCTCTTTTACTAGGTCTTTCTGGTCAGATGAGTCATATATCGAAAAAGTGGGTTCAAGACCAATAAACCTGCCATCAGTTTTTAAAATCCTGACTGAAATACTGTGAAAAGTCCCAAGGAAAGGTATCTCAGAGTTTTTCCCGATCAATTTCTGTATTCGGTCCCTCATTTCTCTTGCAGCCTTATTGGTAAAAGTAACCGAAAGAATACCAGTAGAAGGCATTTTCCGATTTTGAACAAAATGGGCAATGCGATGAGTTAAAACTTTGGTCTTTCCTGATCCAGCACCAGCAAGTATTAATAAAGGCGATCCCTCATGAATAACTGCCTCAGCTTGCTGTGGGTTTAGCCCTTGTACCAAATCAACCATAACACACGTAATGTACTATTTCGGGTTGTTTTTGGCAATGCGGAACGTCTTAAGCATCTATAAATTTATGAATGTTTATGGAGCATTTAGTTCATTGAAATTTTAAAATTTTTTATTGTTTTAACAAAGACCCTATAATTGTGATCGATTCATAAATGAGATATAATCTTTATATACATTGTTAACTTATATAATGCAGTTTTACTTGGTACATAATCTCTTATTCATGAATTTGTGGATATTATAGGATTATAGCTACGTTTTATTATAATGAACAAACAAATTAATCAATTATGAGAGGAATGGTTACTCCAGATATAGAATCTCTAGAGGTTAGTTCAATAGATAGAGGTGGACAACTACCATCTCTTATTGGTGCAGTAAGCGGTTCTCTTCAAAATCCACCTACAGTAGAAGGACATCCTTCACATGTTTTTGCAAATCTAGTCTTAGGCTATAGATCATTTGAAGTAGATAATGCATCAAAAAAAGCGAATTTTGGTCTTCCACATGCCGTTTCAGCTGGATTGATAACTTACTTTATTTTGGATAGTGAAGATAATGAGCCAAATTATCTTCCTCCTGAAAACTCTGCAGCTGTCAAAAAAAATATAATGAAAGGTCTGCTAAGCGGTAGTGGGGATCCATCTAATTCACTTAAATATTCGGGTCAATATGTTTCAATTGTTGAGTCACCAAACGCCACAAAGCAAGTTTTGATTCACGATACTAATTTTGCTAATGATGTTGATCTGCAAATTATCGCACTAAGGGGTAACACAAGAACGGGAGTTGTTGCTGAAATTCTGAAACTTGGAATTGATAAAAGAAAGGATAAGAATTTCAGTGTAGTTCTCCAGAACGATGTTGTTGCTGTAGTGATAGTGACTGGAGCTATAGTAGCAGTGCCAAAAACACAATTTGTTATAGATGCTGATAACAATGGAGTTAATGACGAAGAGCTGATTACTGCAATCAAGAAGCTGGGTATATTTTTGCCTAAAGGTAATGGACCCGATAACTGCTTCTCATTAGCCGCAATGTGTCTAGGAAACCCAGAGGTTAATTCTGCACCATCAAGAAAGCTAAATGAAGATAGTCGAAGGAATAAACCTGAAGTTGATGAATCAAGACTAAAAATCCGAAACTCTAGTGAAAAGAGGAAATCTATAATCCCGAAATTAGGAATAGCTGCGAAGGTTATTGCCGGACTTAGCACTCTTATTGCAGTTCAGTTAAGTCCTGTTGTTCCAGTTAGTGCATTAGCATTGGGAAGCTACTGGCTGGGAAAGAAGTTTATTCCTGAGCGTTTTAATAATACATCTGCTCGTGGAGTAATTGCTGCTGTAATTTTAGGTTTAGGAATTCAATGGGTAGCAGCTGGTTATTCCCAAACTACTTCTATAATTGGTCAACCGATTGAGTCTTTTGCTAAATACCATTACGATTGGTATGACATACAGAGTCGCCTTCCAGTTCCTGGTCTAAAAGAATTATTAAAAATCGAAGCGTCAGGAATTTCAAAGTTAACTGGAGCGGAACAAAATAAATCGAATTCTACTGATCCAGTTTTAACATTAGAATACCTCACTAAAACAGACATAGATCCTAGTACAGGTAAGCCATATGGTTCACTTCTAAGATTACCGGGAGAATCCGATGCAATAACTGTATTGCCTGACGGCATATCTGTGATTTTAGCACCTAACCAAAATAAAAAATGTATTCAGTCTCCTGATGCTTTACCTAGAGTCGCTGTCACTAATGTTAAATGGGATAATATCAGTCCTAAGAGTGTATTCTGCATTACTAGATCCGTTTTAACACCTAATCCTTAAAGAAAATAGAGGGAATTTACTTTTGTACAATTTAACAGTTTCTAGCTTTTCGACGCTTAGGCATTCCTTCACTAATTGTTAACGTAGTTTCAACACTTTAGTCATAATCACCAGCCATTAGGGGTTTCATGATCTCATTTTTGTTTAATTTTGAAGTGCTAAAATGATAGTTAAGAATATGCATATTGACCCGTTATACTGATATATATTCAGTATTTCAAGTGTAAATTCTTAATACTTAATTTACGAGATCAATTTAACCGCTTACTGCTTATGACACAAAAAAAGATCGAAAAACTCGTTAGATCAGCTCAAATGGGTGAAAAAGAGGCCTTAGAAGCTTTATATAATAATTTTTTCAATCAAATCTACTACTACGTTTATTCAAGAATTAACAATGTTCACGATGCTCAAGAAATCGTTTCTGAAGTTTTCTTATCTATGGTTGAAGGGATTACCAAATTTAAGGGTGAGTCATCCTTCAAAAATTACATGTTCGGAATAACAAAGAATAAAATCAGAGATTTTATTAGAAATAAATATAAAGCCTCAGATTATGTTTTACAAAGCAATTTCGCTGAAAACTCTTTCGAAAACTTAACACTTGAAGAGAGCGATTACACTTATAAAAACAAACTCAGAGACCTTCTAAAACACATATACAAGTTGATGAAGCCCCGATATGCTAAGGTACTTGACCTGAGGTTCAATAAAATGAATTCAATTGATGAAACTGCAGTCATACTTGGTATTTCTCAGAATAATGTGAAAGTTATTCAGCATCGGGCTATTAAACAAGCGAATGCAATCTGGGAAAAATTGAATGAAAACGTCGACCGCAAATTCTTATAAAATCACGCAATTCAAAAAAGAGTTATGGATCGATATGTCAAACAGCTGCGATTCTAAATTTTGGTCTTATTCTGTAAATGAAAAGCGTCTTTTCACTCTATTATTAGTATTGTTCGTATCTTTATCGTTGTTTTACTTTAATTCATACAAACGTCAGGATTTGATTGTAAGGCAGCAAATTGAGATTTATGCCAATAATAACGCTACAAATTTAAGAAGGCTACAAACAAACCTAGAGACTGAGAATGCTCTTATTGAACAAAAAACTGATAATTTAATTTCTGAAAATATTAATGATCACTCAATAGAAACAAATAATTCACTGCCCAAATGAACATCAAACAATATTACAAAATCGGTGCTTATGTTGTAGGTTTAATGTGCCTAACTTTATTACTTTTAATTTTACAGGCATTTGGATCCTTAACTAAACCTTCATACGATCCTTTAAAGATGACAATGGCACAGGAGTTACGTGCGTATAGGCAAGTTTTAAATGATATTAAATCTTCCAGTAATCCTAAAATTACCTCAGATTTAAAGAATCGATGTAACTCTGAGCTTATTGAAGTAAATAATCTTATTGATCAATATGAAAATGGGGAGGCAGAGGAAATTTCGTTGCGGACAAGATTAGATCATTTGAGTCAAAGACTGTTATCAGATCCATATCTTTCCACCAAAGGTAGAAACACCATTCCAATGCTGAATTCAAAGCTGGATTTATAAAATCACTGTGTTCACAGTTTGACAGCTGTAACGTATAATTAATTAATGAGAGTTGTAAAAATTGAAAATGTGAATTTTAATGAGATCACTGAGATATTGGATAATTCCGGTCTTGTGATTTATCCTACCGAGACATGTTATGGTATCGGGTGCAATCCGTGTGATCCAATTGCTGTTGAGAAATTAATGCGTTACAAAGCTAGACGTGAAGGGAAAGCCATATCGGTAGCAGTCAGTGACGCTAAAATGGCAAGTGAATATGTAGAGTTAAATGAGACAGCAAAGCGGATTTATGAAAGATTCCTTCCTGGACCATTTACAGTGATTTCAAAATCTAAAGGTTTTGTTGCAAAAGGGATCGAATCCGAAAATGGTACATTAGGTATACGAATTCCTGATTTCCCTTGGATGATAGAGCTATTAAGAGAATATAAAAAGCCAATTACAGCAACTTCGGCTAATCAATCGTACCAAAAAGTCCCCTATTCTATTTCCGATATTATTGAAAACGCAACTGATAAGGCACTAAAGTTAGTTGATTTAATAATCGACGCGGGAGAACTTCCGCATAAATCTCCTTCCACTGTTTTGGATACTACTCTCGGCGATATTCAGGTTGTTAGAAAAGGTGAATTTATTCCAGATAACTCAATAGTTTCTGAATTTATCTCGCGTTCTGAATCAGAAACGATTGAATTTGGAAAAGAGTTATTAAAAAAATTTATAGCTAATCTTGAATTCCGTCCACTGCTAATCGCTCTCCAAGGTGATCTGGGAGCTGGAAAAACACAATTTACAAAAGGTGTAGCAGTAGAATTGGGGATTAAGAAACCGATTTTATCGCCAACATTTATTTTATCTAAAGAGTATGATACACCGCTTGGTAACAGGCTTTATCATATAGATACATGGCGTTTAGAGAATTTAATTGATGCGAAAGAGTTACGTATTAATAATATGCTTTCTATACAGTCAAGTATGAATAATGTTGTTGTAATTGAATGGGCAGATAAGATTGTAGAATATTTACAAGAATTGAACGTAAACGTAAAAATTATCTGGGTGGAAATGATTTATGATAAAAATGATGAGAATACAAGGCTAATTAGATGGAGCGAATGAGTTTAATTTTTTTGAACAATTTTTAAAAATTTTTCGATAACACTGTATTTTCTTTCAAGCACCCAAATGTACTGAATCCACTGCATGAAAATATTGACCCCAATTTCAGCAATATGAAATCTCCCGTCACCAGGATCTAAATAAGTTAATTTAACTCTTCCATTTTTAAGGTTTTCAAACTCTTTGATTAATACTGTGTGGTTGGCTACCTGGCCAATAATCTGACTTGTTGGATCGTAAAGATTTATGTTTCTAACTATGCAAACTAACTCCTTCTTTTCCTCAATATATTTTTGAATAAGGTCAATCTCTTCAAATCTAATATCAGACATTACCATTACAACTTTGACTCTAAGGCTAGTTTTTTGAAAAATTTCGTTTAAGCTTGATTTTATACTTGAATCACTAAGTTCATATTTTTTAGGAAAATACATTGCTCCGTCTTCTTTGCTAATGAATAGAAGCCCAAGTGATGAGCTTAATAGATAAGAGAGTTTGTAGTGAAGTTTCCGGTTATTTTCAAATCCAAGGAACTGCAGGGCATAAAACAGTGCTGTAAGCCAGCACATGTTTTTTGGGAATTTCCGCGCAAGATCGTGTAATGGATTTGATTCAGGGATGATGGAGTAAATATTTGTTTGCGGTGTTAAGGCTATATTTTCCATCTTGTGTTAATTAAAATGCCATTCCAACGACAGTTACATCGTCTTTTTTACCCCGAATATTCCTGCCATTTT
>JAYTAQ010000113.1:0-9811 GCA_043737415.1 bacterium | reverse complement strand
TAGAAAAGAGATCCTGAAACCTTCAACAAATAGATTCACTTTTTTTAATCAAAATAGAAAGACTGTATTTATTACTGGAGGAAACCAGGGAGCACACGCTCTAAATGAATTTATATTTGAAAATATTGATAAACTAGTATCTCAGTACAATATTATTCATCAAACCGGTTCTAACTCGATTTATAACGATTTACGCAAGGCATCAGAATTAGCAGAAAAGGTGAATTCAAATGGAGTAGTATATATTCCAGATGATTATATATTTGTAGACGAGATGGCTGAAGCTTATCAAAAAGCTAACGTAATGATAGCCAGAGGCGGAGCAAATACAGTAACCGAGGTTTTGGCCTTAGAAAAACGGGTAATTATTATCCCTTTAATGACATCTTCAGGCAATGAGCAGTTTTTAAATGGGCAGCTTCTGGAAAACCTTGGTCTTGCTATTATTGTTAAACAGGAAAATTTACATACTCTTAATTTAATAGAATCAATCGAAAATTGTGCAGCTTTAAGTATAAAAAACAAACAAGAAGTTGATAGACTTAGCTCAACACACTTGAATGCAGAGAAGCGCATAGCTGATATTGTAATTGAAACAATAAAGTAAGTAACACTTACTCATTGACCTTTTTTACTGATTTATTAGTATTAATTTATGAAGATTAAGGAGCAGCCGTTATCATTCCGTCCAAGAGAAAAACTA
The DNA here is from genome assembly GCA_043737415.1 of bacterium. Taxonomy (GTDB): domain Bacteria; phylum Patescibacteriota; class Dojkabacteria; order JAOAGR01; family JAOAGR01; genus JAYTAQ01. The sequence continues at coordinate 9,108 of JAYTAQ010000113.1, read as the reverse complement.
GAAAAGTCAGGCGCTGAGAATCTGAGTAGAGAGGAGTTAGTAGCTGTTGTTATAAGCTCTGGAATGAAGGGCAAAAACGCTGTCGAACTATCTCGTGAAATCCTTAATAAATTTGGGGATAAACTACATTTAGTTTCAGTAGAAGATTTATGCAAAATTAAAGGTCTTGGTAAAGTAAAGGCACTAAAACTCAAGGCTATGTTTGAGTTTGGCTTGCGATCTGCAGAGGCAATTAATGGAAAAGTCATTATTAGCTCGTCAAAAGATGCATTTCTTGCACTTCATGACTATATCCACAAAAAACAGGAGCACCTGCTACTCATTACTTTAAATGGTAGAAATCAGTTAATATCAAAAAAAGTTATTACAATCGGCACTTTAGACGCGAGTTTATTTCATCCACGTGAGATTTTTGCAGAAAGTATAATTGATCGTGCCTCAAAGATTCTCGTCGCTCACAATCATCCTTCGGGAAATCTTGAGCCTTCAAGAAATGACTTGATTATGACTCAAAAGATAAAGGAAGCTGGAGATTTGATAGGAATTCAACTTGTTGATTCACTAATAATAAGCGAGGAAGGCTATAAATCAATTATTACCTTAAAAGTAGCTCCATAGAAATTAAACAAAAAAGAGAGCATCGACCAATGCTCTCTTTGCCCACCTAATGGCTCCAAGTTAAATACTATAACACTCAAAGCCCACCCATTTGGCATTCTTGTGAAATAGTATTTTACTCTTAAAAATTAAGTATACAGTAAGTTACTAAATAGCTAATATATATCAGTTACTTCTTCTCTGCTTTTTTTAAAACAGGAAGTCCAGTCCTCTCACTTTCCTTAACTTCATATCCGTCAGGTATCTTATCTATCGCGTTATCTTTCATTTCCTTTCCGAAATAAAATATCTGTCTTTCACCCCCACGCAATAATGCTTTTTTTGAGTGCAAGTAGTACGTAACGCTTTTTGAATTCTTAAATGTATAAGCCATAATTTCTTTTCTCCTTACCCATATATAGTGTTAGGAGGTAACAAAAAGTTTGTTATAGTGCGCAACTCCTACTGGGCTATCTAATTATTCTAACCCGTAATAATCTAAATTGCAGATTTAGTTGAGACGTCTATAATTATGTTTATTAAAAGTGTTGAATGAGCGATCAAACAAAAAATGTAGTTTCTATAAAAAACTTCTCTAAAAAATTTGGAAATGTTTCTGTAATCAATAATCTTTCATTTGATGTCAAAGAAGGAGAAATTTTTGTATTTCTTGGTGCTAATGGGTCCGGAAAAACTACAACTATCAGATGTTTATTGGGGATTTATGAGGCAAATTATGGGGAACTTCTTATAAACGGCTCAAAATACGATATTGAACAATCTACACTTCTTGGCTACCTGCCCGAAGAAAGAGGCCTTTATGTAACATCGAAAGTACTTGAAACACTGATCTATTTTGGTAGGTTAAAAGGGATGTCAAAGGCAGATGCTTCTAAAAAGGGCAAAGAATATCTTCAAAGAGTTGGACTTGGGGATAAAGAAAATTCCAAGATTAAACAGCTTTCAAGTGGGCAGCAGCAAAAAATCCAGCTTGGCATTACAGTAATTAACACTCCTAAACTTTTAATCCTTGATGAACCAACAAAAGGGCTTGACCCGGTTAATCGGTCTTTGCTAATGGAAATTCTTCTAGAACTAAATAAAAGCGGCTCTACCATAATGTTTAGCACTCATCAAATGGATGAGGCTGAGAAAGTAGCAAATACACTGCTTATGCTTAAAGACGGAAAAGCTGCTTTGTATGGACATGTTGATGATATAAAGAAGCAATTTGGTAATAACACAATCCACATAAATTTTAGCGGAAAGTTTGAGCTTAATGAAAAACTGTTTTCAATTATGAGGCTTGATCAAAATTATGCAGAATTAGTACCCAATGTAGGCAAGACGAGCACAGATGTTCTTGATTATTTCGTTTCTAGAAAATTGGAGATATCAAAATTCGAAGTAACTTCTCCTTCCTTGAATGAAATATTTATTAAAGTATCAAACCTGAATGAAAAATAAAGTATTGATAGTAGCCTCCCGAGAGTATCTCAAAAACGTTAGAAAGGTTTCATTTTGGCTTGCTACCCTTTTTTTCCCTGTCTTTATAGTTATAGTAGGATTTATTTCTAGCTATTCGGGTAAAACAGTCGACGATAAGATTAAAAATGACGCCGCATCTTCTAAAAAAATATTAATTCTTGATAACGCTAAAGTTATTGATCCGGCTATAATCGCACAACCTTTTAGTTTCGTTAATAGCTTTGATGAGGGTTTTGAACAAGTGAAAGTGAATGAGGCTGACGCACTTTTTGTTATTCCAAGTGATATAGCTCAATCAAGTAAAATCCAGATTTATTCACAGTCAAAGGGAATACTTTCAAGAAACCGTTATGATAACACTGCTACTGACCTTATTAAGCAGAGTATTTTATCTCAAGTTGGAGATTCTGATAAAATTAAGCTATTTAATTCAAACATAAATGTCGAGGTTACTTCCTTTAAAAACGGTGAGGAGATCAATGATAAATATGAGAAACTTGTTATTCCAATAGCATCTGTTGCTATTTACTTTCTGTTAATATCTTTTGGAAACGGATTTCTTTTGATGAGTGTATCAGAGGAGAAGGAAAATAGAATGATTGAGGTGGTTTTAACTGTTATAAAGCCTAAACAATTGATTTTAGGAAAAATTATCGGCCAGATTTCTACAGTACTTACACAGCTCGGCACTCTAGTTGGTTTGGCAGCCATGGCTTTTTACCTCACAAAACTTAAAAGCCCTATACCATTAGACTTCTCACTAATAAATATTTCACTCTCCAATATACTTTTTGGTGTTTTTTATGTTATAACCGGGTTTTTAATAATGGGAAATATTATGGTTGGAGTTGGTGCTGCAATGCCTACCTATAAAGAAGCTCAGAGCTTTTCATCAGTATTTATTATTTTCTCCATACTACCTATTTATTTCTTCTCCATAATCTTAGCCGATCCTTCGGGTACAGTTGCAATTCTAACAAGTTATTTTCCGTTAACAGCCCCAATGATACTTTTGTTTAGAAATGCATTGGGTGAACTATCAATTTCTGAACTAATAATTAGCAGTGTTGTACTAATTATTTATGCGGCTTTTACATACATAATGGCATACAAATTGTTCGAATATGGGTCGTTGGAATACAATAAAAAAATCTCATTGATAAGTTTTATTAAATTCTTAGGGATTAAGAAATAGGTATAGTTCGATGGATGTTTAATCGACAACAATCTTCCAGATTCAGAGAAATGATTATACATCTACCATTCTTCAAAAAAAAAGTGTATTTTGTTTTTTTGTGTGTTAGAATACAAATGTAATTAATTGTAATCTTTTGGAATATAGTAAGACAAATTTACTGTCTAGTTCACCCAGTGTGGTTCATATCCATTAATTGCGAGTAATTATTAGTTAGAAAACAAAGAAATGGAACAAGCAAACAAATTATTCATAGGGAATCTTCCTTATGCAACAGATACACAAACTTTAGTAGACTTATTCTCGCAATTCGGTAACGTTACAGATGCGTATAAGCCACAACAAAAAGGCTTCGCATTCATTACTTTTGAAACAGCTGAAGAAGCTGCAAAAGCAATGGAAGAGATGAACGGCAAAGAGATCGAAGGTCGAGAGATCAACGTTTCTATTGCCAAACCACGCGAAGAAGGTCCAAGACGGACTAATAATTTCTCACGAGGTGGCGGGTCCAGAGGCGGCAATGGCGGCGGACGTGGTGGTTTTGGTGGTGGAGACCGTGGTGGTCGAGACCGAAGACGAGAATATTAATTCTTAATTGAATTAATAGACTTTATTCGATAGAGAGACGAGCAATCGTCTCTCTTTTTTATTCTTTTTCATATTCAAAGTTCTGGATATCCTTGCCGAATAGGTGGATTACTAACTTTGAAAAGGTTGTTCGGTGGTTTTTCCAGTAGTGCTCAGCTTTTGCGACTACTGTGACTACATTTTTTATCTCTTTTTCAAGTGTAAAATCATAGTTAAGTGGTAGAAAAATACTTCTTCCTTTGATCTTGCACTCAACATTTTCAGAATTGATAATATCTGCGAACCATTTCGCTTGGTTTGGACTCTTTAACCACATCTCTATACATCCATTCTCTCTAAACTGGGCGGTATAGTGGGTTACCATAGATAGTCCCCGCATTGTTTGATCGATAATATATTCATACTCCGGTGTGGCAATTTTGGTTTTATCAATCCCTTTGCCTTTTAAAAGTGTATCACGATGTGGTGGGCCCCCTTCTTTCGCTAGTACACAAAAATTATCCCACATCTGATTCCACATAACTTCGCCCTTATCGTTATAAACAAAAGGTGCTGAGGCCATTGGAGCGTTTTTAGGTTCTGACTTTGCCATGAAATATTATATCAAATATCTAAATTCGAACTCGAATTATCAGAATCTCAATTAAGTCACTAATATTCGCTGAAGAAATATTGGGTTTCCGATGGAGTTTTATCAAGTTAAGCAGATAATTTCCCGGCCACATTCCCGGAAGCCCATGCCCATGAAAGATTAAATCCTCCCACGTCGCCGTCGACGTCCAATATCTCTCCCGCAAAGTACAAATTAGGTACATTTTTTGACTCCAGGCTGCCTTGTTTGATCTCTTTGGTATCAATGCCTCCTGCTGTAAACTCAGCCTCATTCCAGCCCTTGGTCTCTGTTATTGCTACTTTGTAGCTAGTAAGGAGTCGAGCTAGAGCGTCATGCTCCTGTTCTGTTAGTTTTCCAACTTCTTTTGTTAAAGGAATACTAAGCATTTTAAGAAAAACCGGAGGAAGTTTCGGTGTTAAAAGGCCGTTTAAGCTCATTTCTACCCATTGCTGCGGTCGTTTCGCCCAGCGTTCTCTTAAAATCACTTTAACTTCCAGATAAGTTTTTCCAGGGAAAAAATTTAGTTTTACGTTTACATTTCCCTTATGGTAGCGATTTATTTGAATTGAGATTTCCCGGCTGATATTTAAAATAGCTGGTCCTGAGAGACCATATTGTGTAAACATTACATCATCGGTGGCGGTTTTTACTTCTATCCCGTCTATAATCGAAGTTGCTTCTATTTCCATCTTTGTACCAAATGCTTCAATTGACATTGGATTTTTTCCAACAATCGGGAGAGCTGACGGCACTGGACCGATTACTGTGTGTCCAAATGATTCTGCTAAGTTATAGCCTGATCCATTTGAACCAAGTGCCGGATATGTTTTTCCGCCTGCCGAAACGATAAGATATTTGGAAGTAAATCCCGATTCTAATCCTTTAGGTTGATTATTCTCTAAAAGCTGAGTACTAAAAATAAAATTATCGCCTTGTTTCTTTACAGTTTTAACTTCTGTATTTAAGTAAACTTCTACATCTAACCGGTTTAATTCGTCTTCAAGTAAAATATTAACTGTTTTTGCTTGATCGGTGGTTGGAAATAATTTACCTATAAGTGTCTTTCTTTCAACATAAAGCTCTATCCCAAGGTCATCAAAAAACTTAACAATTTGTTCATAAGTGAATTGGTTAAATACCGATTTTACAAAGTCATGCGTTGCTCCGTAAAATCTTGATTCTGCGCTGATATTTAAATTTATATTAGTTACATTGCATCTGCCAGCTCCACAAACAAGAATCTTTCTTCCAAGGGCAAAAGTTCGGTCAATTATCACAACAGAATAATCAGGGTGACTTTTCTTCGCAGAAATTGCAGCCATAATTCCAGCTGCTCCGCCACCGATAATAATTACATCAAAATACTTCTGTTTTCCTTGATTAGGCATTTAATGGATTATACACTAAGCTAATCCAAACGCCTTTAACTTAGCATCCTCTTTCTCTTGAGATGGCTGGATAGTGCTTTGGAGTTTCAAAAGTTCAGAATAAATACCATCTTTCATTGCAAGATCAACCGGTGATCCTTCTTCGGATATTTTGCCGTCCTGAAGGACAATTATATGGTTCACGTTTTTAATTGTGGCCAATCTATGAGCTATAATAATTGTCGTTCGATCTTCCATAAGCTTATTTAAAGCTTTTTGTACTTCAAGTTCAGCCTTGCTGTCCAGAGCTGATGTAGCTTCATCAAGGATTAGAATTGGTGCATTCTTTAAAATAGCTCTTGCAATTGAAAGTCTCTGCTTCTGTCCTCCTGATAATTTAACTCCCTTTTCACCTATTTCTGAATCAAAGCCATTTGGAAACTTCATAATAAAATTGTACGCATTTGCTGCTTTAGCGGCTTCTATAACATCCTCGTCTGAAGCATTTGGTAGTCCATATTTTATATTCTCTTTTACCGATCCTGAGAAAAGTAGAGAATCCTGCAAAACAACACCAATATTCTTGTGCAAGGACTTTTGTGTAACTTCATTAATGTTTTGATCATCGATTGAAATCGTTCCAGATTGTGGCTCGTAAAATCTAAGTAAGAGGTTGGCAATAGTGGATTTTCCTCCACCTGATTCGCCAACTAGAGCTAGCTTTTCGCCTGGGTTTAAAGTGAAACTGATATCATTTAAAACATTTTTGTCTTTGTTGTACGTGAAAGAGATTTTATCAAATTTGATAGTCCCTTTAACATCTTTAAGTTTAATAGCGTTCTCCTTATCAGTAATCTTTCTCTTTTGAGCAAGAACTTCAAAAAAGTCTTTTGAACCCGCAGAAGCCTGTTGGATTTGTCCAAGAATAAATGACATCGCAAATAATGGAAATCTAGCCTGCTGTACTAATTGAGTCAAAAGTATCATTTCTGCTATAGAATAACGTCCAGTGTATGTGTAATAAATAATGTATACATATATTCCAGAAAGAATGACGTTTAGTACAAGTCTTCTATATACATCAAATTTGTGCCAGCCAAATGATTGTTTCTTTGCTATTTCTTCGATTGCCTCACGCTTAGCCTGAAAGCTTTTTGACTCCAGTCTTTCTGTTACAAAAGATTTTACAACTCTAATCGAATTGATCGATTCTAAAACTCTTCCAAATGCAGAGTCTTGGATTTGATTTGATTCACCCTGCTGCTTAATCCATGTACTGCTTGATTTTTCACTTATAATTACGTAGATAGGGAAGAGGATAGCCAAAAGTATAGCGATTTCCCAGCTATAGAATGCCAAAAATATAACTGTAAAAAGAGCTGTCAAAAAGAAAGGCAAAAAGTTATTAAGCATATTGCTGATAAACTGAGCGATATTCTCAAGTCCTCTCTGCAATTTATTCATTATTTTACCGCTCTGCTCGTTATCAAAGTATTCTATTTCAAGACTTAAGATATGGCGGTAAAATTTACCCGTTAAAAAAGTGTTCAACTTCTGACTAAGTCTATCTCCTAAGTAGCCAGTGATGTTCGTAATAAAAGTGATCAATACATCAAAAAAGACCACTAATGTAAGCAGTATTAATAATAATTTAAAATTTGCCTGTTGGTTTTCAACATTATTAATAATGACATCGACTATATTCTTGTTAATAATAGGGTTTGCAAGATTTAATGCGGAGATAAGAATTACAAAAAAGATTGTTGCTACGTAGTATGGCCAGAATTTCCAGGTTGTTTTAATAATTTGAATAATTGGTTTCATATTTATTGGAATTCTATCTCATTAATGGCAAAAGCGGTAATAATCCCACTTTTTTTGCTTTGTAGAACAAGATTACACTTTTAAAGGTTGAAGCGTTTATTGCTATATTTATCAATACCCACTCCTAAATGTATTCAATTACGCAAAAAACAGAAATTTATTGTGTATAATGAATATTATGAAAAATTTAGTTATCCTTATTATGAGCGTTGGGGTGGTGTTTTTTACTCTTTTACTGCCTCAGAACTTGCGGTTTAGAGATAATCTGGATTCTGTAAATTGTGGAGCACCTGTTTCATACCTTAAAATTGACCTTTCTAATGATCAAAGCATCAAATTTCCTAAGAATATTTATTGTGTAAAATCTGTATTTGATTCGCAAAAAACCAGCATTGATTGGTTTGCTTTGATTTTTTCAATAATCTTTGTGTATTTGTTTTTACAAATAGTGCTGATAATTAGAAATTCAAAAACGACAATTTATACAAAGTATCCTGCTTCACCTATAAAAAATAGTACTGGAAATATTCGAAAGTGATTTGGTGATTATAGATTTTTGCGACTGACAATGCTGATTGAGTTTCTGCCTTTAAAACCAAATATCGCTATTTCAGATCCTGCTTTCTGTATTTCACTTAAAGTAAGATATCTACCTATAAGATCTCCAAGGTTTAAAAAGTTCACAGATAGTCCATAATAGTTTTCCAATATCGCCTTCGCAATCAGATAATCCTCAGTTTTAAATTTTGCAACACGTCCTGAGGTACTATATGGCTCAATTTCCTCAATCATTAGATCTTTTTCATGTCTTACAACATCCCCAATTACAAATATCCCATCGTCTTTAAGCTGCATATTAAAAGCTTGTATAGTTTTCTTGATCATTCCTCCCGGAAAATTTATCCATGCATTTGGAATGTCTGAATATATTTGAGAAATAGTTTCGAAATACGGAATATCTTTTATGTTAATTTGCTCTAGATTTCTCTCTATCACTAAATTCTCAAGAATTAAAATATCAAAGTTTTTAGGTAGAATCCCAGTTTTTAAGGCTTCGACAACTCCAGAGTTAGATAATTCTTTAGGAACTCCAATACGGTATGTTAATTGGTACCATCTGTTGTCCTCTTTTCGAAGGGTAAAATCTTCGTCCATCCAGACGCTGTCAAAGCCATAAGTGATTAAAATTGCATCGAGCTTTTCTTCGATGCCGAGCTCTTTCATGTCGTCAAGCAAGTTGTAGGATTCTCCTTTGTAGGTGATTGTTTCTGTAGAAAACGATTCAAAAGTGACGTCGATAATTTGCGGAGAATAATCGCTAAGAGTTACCGAAATATTAGATCTAGAAACAAGCCTTTCTGTTATAAAATTCCATTTTTTACTAACACTGCCACCACATAACTCCTTAATTAATATATTTTTTCTCTCTGCTGGGA
>JAYTAQ010000112.1:0-9828 GCA_043737415.1 bacterium | reverse complement strand
TGTGAAGTAACTTCGAGAATAAAGAAATTAGCTCCTTTTGATTCATATAGCTTTATTAGGTTTCTAATCTCTGAAGCGAGTGGAGTAGTTCTATGTTCCTCAACATTATTTTGAAATCCTATTTTATCCAACAATAAAATGCTTTTCAGCGCTTCGAGTAGTTTTAATGATCTAATATTTGATAGGAATTTTTTTATAGAATAAGTCAAAAAAGAAGATGACATTAACTGAAGCTCAACATCCTGATTTTCAAATTTCGCCGAGACAGTAGTCAAAAGAAAAGGTTTATAACCTGCAGATTTGGCTATCTCATAAAGGAAACTTGAAGTTGTGGTTTTGCCATCAGTTCCTGTAATTCCTAAAAAAATTAAATTATTGTTAATTGGATTTCGTAGGGATGTGTATTTTGCTGTAACGTACCAATATAATTTTTTTAGTACTCTAGAGTGATTTCTCATAATAATAGTTTGATTGTTGGCGGTTTAAAGGCCTAGAATCTGTTTAGCCTCTTCTTCCTGTTGTTTTTCAATTTCTCCCATTAATTTCATTGTCTGGACAGTTTCAACGTTTTTTAAGTCTTCGACTGTAAATTCATGAGGTATTCTACCGTCTTTTTTTAACTGAAAAATAATTTCCGCGTATTTTTGATCATAGTATTCATCTATCTTTTCTTGCAAAGCCTTAAAGTCATTGATAGGAATATAAATGCCTTCAATACTTTTTGTTATCCGCGATTGTTTTTTTGGAGGTAATTTATATGGCAAATGTGACTCAAGTACCATATCTATTTTTTTTCTATCCTCTTGAGAGAATAAAACAACCAATCTTTGCGGAACCGCTAGAATAGTATCAATATATAAAACTTCTGAATTGCTTTTAAAATAATATCCGTAATCCAACAATTGTCCCCAGCTATATACCTCAAAGCCTTCGCCCTCCCCAATCTCAACACCTTGTTTTGTAAATCTATATAAAGTGTCCTTTGCTGGAACTGCAGAATTGACATAAACAGCAAAGAAAAACGCCAGTACCACAGCGATCCATATAACTTCTCGAAATATCACAGCAATAGTAATCATAATCATTAGCAGTAAGCCCATTGTCCAATACCATGTTTTGTCTCGATTAACAGTCAATCTTGAAGGCGCAATCCATTGATAATAAATGTCCTCAGGATAAGAAGGGAAAAGATTTGGCATTACAATATCTTGTTTTTCCCTCATTGAAAGATTTTTTTGTCTAATTTGCTTTAGAATAGGGTTTAGCTCTCTTGCGTTTTGTTTTGTTGAAGCTGATCTTTGAGCATTGGAAAGGCTTTCTTTGTAGTTTGAATTTTGTAGCTGTTGAGTTTGCAGCTGCTGTTTAAGAACATTTAGCTCCTGATTTAATTTTGATATTTCGTTTTGATAATTTGTGTTATCAGGCATTTTGTAGATAATGTTACATCAAAAAGATGATTTGCTCTAGTTTATTTTTAGTCCGCCTTACTTTTTTTTGAAATTAGACCTGTAAGCGCTACAATAACCCAAATAGTATTTAATAAAATGAATGGATAACTCTTTAAGATGACTGCGTAAATTATTAGAATCATACTTCCAATAATATTAGACAATAGATAAGCCGTGCTTTCTACATCCCATTTCTTGTAGTGAAGCATCATAAATCCTAAAAGCACAGTAGCAGCACCAATTGTTCCAATTACTTGAGTTATATCCATTTCGTTTTTTAATTAGTTAATGTTGGAGTCGGAGTGATTTTGGATTTTAAAATATTATTAAGTCTTGTTTCAAGACCTTGAGTATCAACTTTAAACTTCGACGCCTTTTGGCCAGCTTGGAGATTATCAAAAGTGTTAGAAAAACTGTTAGTCAAAAATTTTCTTAGTTCTAATGATGTCGCCTCATAATCTGGAGTAGTGAACTGCTCAGCAGTAGGGGAAATATCGGAGAATACTGAGAACGGAGATTCTTTTGGTATTTGATTTAAGGATTCGAATTGAGCGGGAATAAATGTATTTCGGTTTTTCGCTTTAAAAAGGTTGTTGCCACTATCTGTACGACTTAGAAATTCAATGAATTTCATTGCTTGAGGCTGAGTGTTTTTTATCTTTGGCATAGCTAAAGATGTGGATAGAGAGATATTTTTGATACCTCCAATTTTTGCAGGAAGTACTGTTTTAAATTTTAATGAGGGATTTAGCGAAACAATTGTATCTATATCACTGGACTTAACAAGTACCATTGAAACTTTACCCTTTGTAAAAGCATCAATATCATTACCAATTGTATCGTCCCAAACATTTTCGATTGCAAAATTAGTGTAAAAATCTATAACTTCATTAAATTTGGTAGTGATTTTAAATTTATTTGTAACAGGATCAAATATATCAGCATCATTTTGTACTAAAAGAAGCTCCAAAATTTTGTCGGAATTCATAACATTAGTAGGGGAGCCTATTCCAATTCCGGCGCGGACTATCTGATCATATTCCTGAGATGAGTTTGGTATTTTTACTTTTTTAGTTTTAGTTAAATTCTTCGCACGAGTAACCAAACTTGACCAGTCAAGCGCATTAAAATCAGCCTCGCTTAGGTTGATTTCCGCTAAATGTGCCTCATTGTAGGCCAATGTCATAGCATCAAATCTAAATGGAACTGCAAATATTGAATTATTTATTGTATTGTTTTTTATCTCTTGATTAGCAAACCGGTTGAGAGTAGTTGGGTCATTTACTGTTTTGAGGTAAGGAGAAATCTGATTTAACCAGGGCTCATCTATCTCAATAATATCTGGAAGTGCGGTAGCATTTTGAAGCTGTAGTCTTGTCTGAATCCTCTCCTTATAATCAGTTTCAGACTGTCTCTCGTATTTGACCTTAATTAATGGATTCTCAGATTCGAATTGAGTTATTAAATCTGCTATTACGCTCTCTTCAACGCTTTTTCCCCACATTGTTATTGTAGTAGGTGTTGTTTGAACAACTTGTTTCGGCTTTGCTAAAACTGTGATTAAAAGCCCGCATAAAACTAGAACTACGAGTCCAATTGAACCAAAAAGAATTACTTTTTTATTACTAAAAAAACTTAACTTTGATCTTAGTACTGTAGATTTAGGAAAATTCTCCTGAGTCGGTTGAAAGGTAACTCCTTGTGGTAGCTCAGTATTGGTTGGATTGGCCATATTCGGCATGCCAAATGATAACTCATGATCGTTGAATTTGCCAGTTTCGCCATATAGTTTTTGAAGCTTGTAAATTGTCTTTCATTACTTAATAATTGGCAATATGAACCCTTCTATTTCAACGTCAATTGATGACGACATTAAGTACTTGGAGGAAAAGCTTAAGGCCTCAAACTGCTTTCCTGAACTTTACGATGAAGTAGAAAGGAGAATTTCTCGAATGGTAAAAACTGCTCAGTACGGGGGTTTTTCTGCAGAATACGAAGGTGTTTCCAAGTATATTGACTGGATAAGCCGCTTGCCGTGGGGGAAATATACTACCGACAATATATCTCTACCTCAGGTAAAGCAAATACTGGATAAACATTCTTACGGTATTGAGAAAGTCAAAGAAAGAATTCTTGAATACGTTTCTATTATGAAGCTTAAAATGGATCAAACTGGAGGTAATGTCGTCAATGCTCCGATTATGTGTTTTGTCGGATTGCAAGGAATTGGTAAAACTAGTCTTGCAAAAGCCATTGGTGAAGCAATGGGCAGGGAAACTATTAGAATCTCAATGGGTGGTCTTGGATCAACTCAGGAGCTTCGAGGTACCCCAAAGATTGAGACAGATTCTGAACCAGGGCAGATTGTAAAAGCCCTTGCCAAAGCTGGATCGATGAATCCACTAATCATCCTCGATGAGATCGACAAAGTCTCAGGTAATATTACTCTTCGTAAGGACTTTATGGCTATTCTGCTTGAAATCCTTGATCCAGAACAAAACCCTACTTTTCGGGACCATTTCATTGATTTTCCAATGGATCTTTCAAAAGTATTCTTCATTTGTACAGCTAACAATCTAGGTAATATCTCATCAGCTTTGCTTGATCGTTTAGAAATTGTTAGATTTTATTCGTACTCAGATGAAGAGAAAATGGTCATTGGTAGAGATTATGTTTTGCCTGATATCATGCATGAGACTGGATTAACATTCGATCAATTAGAATTTACAGAAGATGCATGGGAGAGCATAGTACGACCTCTTGGATTTGATGCAGGTATCCGTCAATTAAAGAGAAATCTTTACTCAATCTGTCGTAAAGTAGCAAAAATTATTGTACTCGGCAGGGCTAAAAAGGTTGTCATTAATGGCAAAAACGCTAAGTCGTTTATTGATGAGAGTTTTGGGATTATGTAAAGGTCGGTGTCGTTAATAATTAGTTTAAAATTAGTCTCATCCATAAATAAAAAGAACTCCCATTTCAGAGAGTTCTTTAAACAATAATTCAGGAAATTAATCTAAATCTTCTGGACTATAGATGTGCATATAATCGGATCGACCATAATCGAAAAGCTCATTAGATTCAAAGAATTTGCTGATTTCCTCAGTTGCATTTTCTTTTGTATCAGATGAGTGTACTAGGTTGTTTCCGCCTGAAATAGCGAAGTCGCCTCGGATTGAACCAGCTTCTGATTCAAATCCCATTCTTTTTTCTCCAGAAAGTAGTCGACATGATTTAACAGCTTCTAATCCTTCCCAGACCATAGCAACGATTGGGCTTGATGTCATAAATTCGTTAATAATTTTAAAAAATGGTTTCTCTGAATATTTACCATAATGTTTTAAAACATCTTCGTCAGTAAGATGCATCATTTTTAAACCAACCAATTTAAGGCCTTTTTTCTCAAATCTTGAGATTATTTCTCCGATAAGCCCTCTTTGGACTCCATCAGGTTTAACTAAAATTAGTGATCTTTCGTGTTTTACTGGCATACAATGGGAGTTTAATCGCAAAATGTTAATTTGTAAAATATCAAGGCGAAATTATAAATACGCAATTAGTTGCAAAGAGAGCCTAATTGGTATTATCATTTCAGGTATTGGTTTGCCTGCGCTAGACGCTTCACTTGAAGGACTGACGTAGTGTACGACCTTAAAAAGTGACATTGGTCACTTTTTGCCGCCTTAGCTCAGTTGGTAGAGCATCGGTTTCGTAAACCGAGGGTCGTGGGTTCGACTCCCACAGGTGGCTCCAATTTACATTAAATTCTCAAATTGATTAACACTTCTATATCTTGGATATAGACATAAGGTTATAAAAAGTATAAATTAAGAGCTGATTACATTAAATAGCATTACTACTAATTCCACATATGCCCTCCCCAATATTGCCAAAACCAGATAATACAAGCTCGTTATTGGGCTTGGTTGGTTTAAACCAATTCAATACTCGATTTTATTCACAGATTCTAAAAGCAATTGGCGGGCTGCCGGAGATGCTATTCTGGATTCTGAAAATGATATTACTATTCCATTTGTTCGAATACCACAGCCAGATTTAGTCAGAGCGGCATTTGCTCTCCACGATGTAGCAAAAACAGAAGTACCATCAGCAATACTTACTAAGCCGGGTAAGCTTGAACCATTTGAGCATCAAATTATTAGAAATCATCCATTATTAGGCTATGATTGGCTTGTTGAACAGGGTTTTTCGCTTAGTCGTTATGATGAGAGATTAGTTCTGTTCTTAGCTCTTTGCCATCATGTTTGCCCAATAATAATTAATCCGGATAGTTCAAATCAAGCAGATGCTATTGCTATGTACGATGAATCTTTGGGTGATTATGAATTTTCACTCGGACAAAGGAATTTTCATCTAGCAACTTACCCTGATACCAATTACGATAGTTCAAAGGGGGAGTACTATGTTGGACAACGAAAAGTAAATATTTTAGATGAGGATATGAATTGGGCAGGCAATTTTGGCAGACTTATTGATGGAGTTACTGCGATTGTTGAGGGAAGAACGTATATTCCGAATTTGAGTGTGAATCAAGTTTATAACCGAATGCGCGTTGAGATCGAAAGTGGAATTTATGGCGATGACCAAATACTTATGATGAGAGTTCTTGAATCAATGCTTGAAAAGGTATCTAAATCACTAGTTATCCCACATAAAGAAGAAATTATTTCAAGGGGAAAATCTAGAGAGGTTGGAACTGACTAAATCTTTGAAGTTTAGCTTTGAGGATTTTAGTATTGTATAATCCCAATAATGGCATTCGGAAATTTTATATTTAAAGTTAAATCTAATCAGGAATTAGTGCCCAATATTCTTCTTACAGTTATGGAAGTTGGAAATGGTTCGGATTTCCTTGCAGGACAATATTATTCATTCAAAATAGCTGACAAAATCAATAGATCATATTCTATAGGATCGGCACCTAATAATAAAAACATAGAATTTGTTGTTGATGTTAATCCAGGCGGACCAGGCTCAATTTTCTTTCGAGACTTGCAGATAGGACAAGAAGTTCATGCAATGGGACCGTTTGGCTTCTTTACTCTTGAAAAAACTATGGCTGCAGAAAGCGATAAGCCATTGATATTTATAGCTACCGGAACAGGAATTGCTCCCTTTCGATCAATGGTTCTAGATCTTTTAAAAAATAAAAAAAGTGAAAGATCTATGTTTTTATACTTCGGATTAAGATATGAAACTGAAGAATATTTCTTTAACGAATTTTTCGAATTAGAAAAATTATATCCTAATTTTAAATTTATTCCTGTTATTTCAAAACCAAGTGAAAACTGGAAAGGCGAGGTAGGACATTGTCAGGATGCAGTTCTAAAGAATGAAATTGACATGAATACAATGGTCTATATCTGCGGTAGAAACGAGAATGTTATATCTATATCTGAGGATTTAATTAAAAGCGGTTACCTGAAAGAAAATGTTTTCTTTGAGAAGTTTGGATAAACTAGTATCTCCAGAAATCAAGTTTTGGCCTGTACATAAAATAATAAACAATAGAACTAAGCCACATTAAACTAACAAATGCACTCCCAATCAGTAAAATTATCCATAATGTTCTGTCAGGAAATTCTTGTTCTGACTTGAGAAACGCATCAACAAGGCAAGCTACAAACAACCAGATTATTAAAAAAACCAAAAAAAGTCCAAAAAATAGAACTACGCAAACTAAAAGTAATCCAGTAGATCCTAGAATTGGAAAAAATGTGTTATTCATCATCGGTAAATACAGTATCTAATTAATATAATAGTATCAGGTTTCTTATTAAACAGTCCAGTCTTTTAAAATAGTTAAAAGTTTTTCATCGGCAAATCTCTCACCTGTAATTAACATTCCTATTGGAAGATTGCCTGAAGTTCCCACCGGAAATGCAACACTTGGCATGCTAGTTAGGTTTGCCGTTACGGTGTAAACATCCTCAAGGTACATTTCTACAGGATTTGTTGTTTTCTCTCCAATTTTTAGAGCTGGGTTGGGAGTTGCAGGACTTAAAATGAAATCTACTTGTTTAAGGATTTCATTAGTCTCTTTAGACATTAAATTTCTAATTTTTTGAGCTTTTTTGTAGTAAGCATCATAATATCCTTCAGAAAGCATATATGACCCCAGGAAGACTCTTCTTTTCGCCTCATCGTTAAGACCTTCAGTTCTAGCGTTTGTAAATAATTCCTCCCATGTTCTAACTTCTGGAAGTTCACCGGCAATAAATTTTGTGTACGTTTGGCCGTATCTAGTGCCATTGTATCTTGATAAATTGGTACTAGCTTCTGACATTGCTGTAATAAAATAAGTAGAAACAGCGTATTTGATCAATGGAAAACTAGTTTCCATAGCCTCGTAGCCTAAATCCTTGAACTTTTCTATTGTTTCGAGATAAAGTCTCTTTGTGTCAGGGTTTAAGCCTTCAGGTATAAAATCATTAGACCAGGCAAATTTCTTTTTTAAAACTGAATCAATCTCGTTTATAGAGTGACCTTCGAAAGTCATATCATACTCATCAGAACCCTGGATGATATCAAAAATTAGACGTAAATCATCGGTTGATCTCGCAATTGGCGCTACTGTATCAAGAGATGATCCGTATGCTATACAGCCAAATCTAGAGATTCGTCCATAAGTGGGTTTTAATCCGAAAAGTCTGTTAAAGCTTGCCGGATTCCTGACTGATCCTCCAGTATCCTCTGCAATAGAGAATGAGCACATATTTAAAGCAACTGATGCAGCTGAACCACCGGATGATCCTCCAGCCACTCTTGCCTTGTCAAACGCATTTCTAGTTACTCCATATGAAGAGTTCTCTGTAGAGCTTCCGAACCCCCACGAATCCATATTTACTTTTCCTAACAGAATAGCTCCCGCATCAAGTAGTTTTTGAGTAATAGTTGCGTTGTATTCACTAAAGGAATCTTTAAGATATAAATCCCCAGCAGTTGTAGGAGTACCTTTTGCCATGTATGAATCTTTCAGCGAGAAAGGAATGCCAAGTAGCTTTTTATTTGAACCTTCTAACCTCTCCTCATCAGCTTTAGCAGCTTCATCCAAGAGTTCGTTTCGATTTTTTACGAAAAGATAAACGTTATATTCTTCATTGTGTTGACCTATTTGGTCGAGATAAAAAGTAACAAGTTCAACAGATGTCAGGGACTTATTGTTTAGCAAGTTGATAATCTGGGTAGTTGTGAGGTTAGACAAATTCATATGAGATTATAGTATAAAAATGTCTATTTTAGTAAGTAAATGAGCGCTATTACTATGATAATTACCCCAGAGATCATTGGCGCATAAAATTGAGCAACATTGCCAAATTTCTCTTCTAAATTGAGTTTATTTTTCCCATAGATTAAAAATAAACCTATTAATATTATAGCTGAAGCAAGTCCCAGACTGAAAAAAAATATCATTACTAGGCCAATGCCTATCTTTCCTATATTGACCGCAACGAAGAGTATTGAGAGGGCGTCAAGGCAAGGTACCATGCCTCCACTCAAACCAGCATAAAATAAATCCCATCTACTTCTGATTTTTATTTTTCCAGGAGCGTGAGAGTGGGGACCAAAACCATGATCATGAACTAATTCACCGTCTTCTTGTATGTGTTCATGGAGTGAATCAACTTTTTTGGATGATTTATAAGCTTTAAAAGCACCTCTAAATAGATTTATGGCAAGGATAATTAGCAAAATTGAGCTGGCTTTCTCTATATAATATGTGACCTTCGGAGCAGAGGAGGTCATTTTTAAGCCCCAGAGGATAAAACCGATTAAGTAAATCATTAAAGTGTGTGAAAGTGTGATTGAAAGTCCCAGAATCATCACATCAATAAACTTTGTTTCTCTCTTTCCTATTAAAAAAGCTGCCATCATGCTTTTCCCGTGGCCTGGGGTTACTGCATGAAGAGCACCAGCTAAAAACATAATAATTAAACTTAATAAGAGAAGCTTGATTCCACCCTGTTTAAAGTTATAGTTTCTGGCCAGATTGGTTAACTCTGTCGACTTCGTTGATATAGATGCCAAAAAAGCTTTGAAATCACTCGGTTCGTTCTCTGTTCTTACAGGTTGGGGTGCGGAAGTTGCCTGAATCAAATTATTAAAATTAAGTATTTTGTAATCAACTAGATAATCAGTCGGTCTATCGCTTAAGTCCTGGTTAGTTGAAATCCTCTCAAGTTTATCTGTATTTGAAGCAATATTATCTTGGAAAACTATTAAATCACCGTATCCATCTTCAGTCACAAATTTTTTATCGTAAGAAAAGAAAAAACTATTTGTTTCTAGAATTACAGGATTTATAACTTTGTAGGTAATATTCAAAAAATTATCCTCCATGCTTTGAACTTGATTTTTT
>JAYTAQ010000111.1:0-4005 GCA_043737415.1 bacterium | reverse complement strand
ACTTTAAGTAGGATTTTACTTCCATAGTTGGAACTTGGATTATCACTTGCAACATATGAATCAGCAATTGGATTTAAAACTGTAATATTTGGAGAGGTTGCTGCATAAGCTTTTGGGCTCACATTCTCAATATTTAATAAATAACTACATATTGTAAGTCCAAGAATCAGGGTAAATCCGAGTGCCACAATTCGGTTTTCCTTTATTTTCTCAAACTTTTCTTTAGGGTATTTATAGAATTTTTTGAATTCCATTATTTAATTTGAATCAAACTTATTACGTTTGATTGCTGCTGTTGAAAAGTCATTTTCAAAAGACGGGGAAGTATATGTTAGTATTTTTATTTTGTGAACTGTTGCTATATGCTGTATACGAAAAGTTGATTTTATTACAAAGTAGAGTACTATTCATGCGATAACTAAAGAGAATAGCAACCTGTATTTACTGTAAAGCCAGCTTTACGATCTTGCGTTTTGATGTTACTATATTGACGTTTCATGCAGCAAATCATAAATCATACAGTTATCAATAAAGTACAAACTTTTCGCGAAAAGAGAAACCTTTCCAAAAGTGAACTTGCTGATTTGCTTGATGTAAGTAGACAAACTATCATTGCAATAGAGAAAGGAAATTACATTCCATCAGTTCTTCTCGCAATGCGAATAGCCAGGTTTTTTAAAGTTTCATTAGAAGAGGTTTTTGATTATGAAGAAGATTAATTATTTAAAAGAATTTATTATATCAACTGTACTTATATTTATGTTGATTCTTTTTATTAATCCATTTAATTTCCTAATGCCAAGTTTTGTATTGATGGTAATGAGTACTGTTTTAACTGTTGTCTTTTTCCTTTTCGCGTCATTTATTTGGAATGAAAATCCACAGGATGAACGTGATTACCTCCACACTATGGTTGCCGGTAGGGTAGCTTTTCTTGCTGGTTGTGCAATTTTAACAATCGGGATAATTGTTCAGTCAATTGAGCATAATCTTTCAATATAGCTTCCAGTATCTCTTGGCGTAATGG
The DNA here is from genome assembly GCA_043737415.1 of bacterium. Lineage (GTDB taxonomy): Bacteria > Patescibacteriota > Dojkabacteria > JAOAGR01 > JAOAGR01 > JAYTAQ01. Next base: position 2,978 of record JAYTAQ010000111.1, on the reverse strand, counting down.
TAATCTCAAAAATAGTCTCACGTATTTATTCTGATAAAGTTAGTTAATATCATTATTACTATAAGTGTTAAGCTGACTTGACACCTTGCTCGGTTTCTCTTATTCTAATTATATGGAACAACAAAAAAATAAAACAAGTCTCATTGTTATAATAGCCGTACTTATTTTGTTAGCAATCGGGGGTAGTGGTGCATATGCATATGTTGCAAATAGAAATAAGAATTCTGAAGAGAATGCCAGGATGAAGGATGATTCAACGCTAAAGCCTACCGAAGCTATGATGAAAGACAAGGCGACAGCAACCCCGGTGCCCGGACAAAGCACTGATGATAGTAAGATGATCAAATCGGGGTTTTATACAGACTATGATCAAGCTAAACTTGTAAATGCTAAAGATGGCAAAGTAGTGTTGTTTTTTAAAGCAAATTGGTGTCCAACATGCCAGTCAGTCGATAAAGATATCACAAGCAATTTAGGGAAAATACCTGCTGATGTTTCATTATTAAAAGTCGATTACGATAATTCAAACGATCTTAAGAAAAAATATGGAGTTACTTATCAGCATACATTTGTAGAAGTTAATGAAAAAGGTGAACAAATAAAAAAATGGTCATCAAGCCCAACACTTAATGATATTTTAAAACAAATTTAATAAATGACTCTATTCATTTTAGCCTTTTTTGCTGGTATTTTGACTGTGTTAGCGCCATGTGTATTACCACTTTTACCGGTGATTATCGGTAGTTCTGCAGCTCAAAAAAACACTAAAAAGATCGTTATTATAACCGCTTCTCTTGGAATCTCAGTATTTGTTTTTACATTGCTTTTAAAAGCCTCAGCAGCCTTGATAGATATTCCTCCAATGGTCTGGACTGGTATATCGGGAGGCATAATCTTAGCATTAGGACTAGTGACTCTATTCCCAGCTACGTGGGATAAAATAGCATTAAAGTTCAATTTAAGCCGTTCCTCCGATAATGCACTTGCATCCTCAAAGGAAAAAGGGGGATATTTAGGAAGCATATTAACTGGAGCTGCACTGGGACCTGTGTTTTCAAGTTGTAGTCCAACATATGCACTAATTTTAGCAACAATATTACCTGTGAGTTTATTAAAAGGTACTGTATACCTCACTGCTTATTGTCTAGGTTTAACAACAATTATGCTGCTCGTTGGAATTTTTGGCCAAGCGATAATCAGAAAGCTTCGCTGGGCATCGAACCCAAACGGATGGTTTAAAAAAATATTAGGAATTATCTTTATAATTGTTGGTTTTAGCATTATTTTTGGTTTAGAAAAGAAGGTCGAGACATATTTAGTCGAAAAGCAATATTTTGATATCACAAAGATTGAAATCGGTTTTTTACAAAATAAATAATATGGACAAAACTAAACAATCGAGTACAACAATATATTTAGCTATCTCAGCAGTAATTATCTTGATTATTGGAGGAATTGGTTTTTTTACCTCACAAAAACTTTCTAATAGAATGGAGAATACGTCCACAGATTCAACCTTTAGTAATATCTCTCTAAGCTCAATGTATCAAAGCCATACTCAGCTCCAGAAATAAATGGGATAGATTCTTGGATTAATTCGGACGGAGTAAAGATAGCTGATCTAAAAGGTAAGGTTATTCTTATAGATTTTTGGACTTTTTCTTGCATAAATTGTTTAAGAACATTGCCGTATGTGACTTCCTGGTATGATAAGTACAAGGATGACGGTTTTGTAGTAATTGGTGTTCATGCTCCAGAATTTGCGTTTGAACGTAAATTGGAGAATGTTCAAAAAGCCGTTACTGAGAAGGGCATTCGATACCCTGTCGCTCTAGATAATAAGTTTGACACATGGCGGGCATACAACAATCAATACTGGCCGGCGCACTACTTTATTGATAAAGAAGGCAAAGTTCGCCATACACATTTTGGCGAGGGGGAATATGAAAATAGTGAAAAAGTAATCCAAGCCCTTCTTGCGGAAGGTAGCCAAATAATTAATAAACCAATAAATAGTTATAGTGACACAACTACAACGAGTAGGAATCAATCTCCAGAAACATATTTGGGATACAGCAGGGCTGAGAGGTTTGCTAATGCTAAAGAATTTAAATCTGATGAGATAATACAGTACAATATTTTTTCAAAGTTATCATCGAGTACTTGGAGTTTGGGCGGCTTGTGGCAGATTAGTAGTGAGAAATCAGTGTCCAAAAGTTCAGATTCCATTTTAACATATAAATTCACAGCTAAGGAAGTTTACCTTGTTATGGGGTCTTCGGCTAAGAGTAGTATCTCAATTTCCTTGAACGGCAAAAGTATTGGAGAGCTTGGACTTGCTGGCGATGATGTGATTAACTCTATTGTTCAAGTAAGTGATTATCGTCTTTACAAACTGGTTAAATCAAAGGATTTATTGACTGATGCTGTTTTGGAATTACGATTTTCTAAGGATATTGAGGTCAATGCTTTTACTTTTGGAGGATAATTAAGAAACTATAACTTGCAGATTATAATGAATGTCACCAAATAAAAGCAGAATTTTATGGTTTTTAGAATAACTCAATCACTTGATTTTATTGTGCATGTTGAGTCACTAAAACTTAAGTCAAAGTTAGTGTTTAAAAATAGAATTAATCAATTATTACAAAGGCTAAAGTTCAAATATTGAGATATAATAATTTATGGCGTTGATGGAGGCAAGTTCAATTAAAACTAATTACAATTACATTGTAATTGGCGGAGGTTCTGGTGGGTTAACTGTAGCAATTGGTCTTAAAACCTTAGGTAAAGATGTTTTATTAATTTCAAAAGATATAGGTGGAGAATGTACTCATTCAGGATGCATGCCCTCAAAATCATTACTTTTTCATGCTCAACAATTTGATCAAAAAAGCACAAAAGATAAATCAGAAATCTTTGAAAAAGTAAGAAAAAAGATTAGCGAAATAGAAGATGAAGACATAAAATTTATTAAG
>JAYTAQ010000110.1:0-1507 GCA_043737415.1 bacterium | reverse complement strand
ACAGTGCTAATAAGCCGATGCCGAGAATGGTAAGTATACACAATTGTCAAATATAGTTCTCAAAACATTGTACAGCTTAATTCTGCTCACTTACTTATTATAATAATTTGCAAAACTTACGCACTGATATTAAATTACATTGTAAAAAACTTTATTACAAGTCAGATGACCGGTCAGGAATATCATATGCATGTTTTGGAGAATGCACCAGGTCGTAGCGGCATATTCAATTTTCCGTTTAGAATATATGCAGATGAAGAATTAATCTCTGTTGAAGCGGCAAATGAATCGTTCCGATACAGAGTTACTTTCATACCTAAAAATGATTCAAGTACTCGCCGAGTAGTACCCTCAATTGTATGGCCTAACTTTAAGAATCATCCTTCTTTAAAAGATAATATTTCAATTGATTCTGCCAGTATGGATTTAGTTTATGGGAATACCAAATTTACATACAGTCAAATGAGACTTGATATTTGGGGTAATTTGCCAGAAGAAGAAATTCATAAGTTCTCAGCAAAGTTTCTAAATCTTATTAGACTATATACAGATCAATATTGGATTAATTCGTATGAGTATAATTTTAATTTAACTTTTATAACTAGCTTGTTTCCCATCGATGAAGAAGGATCATGTATAGTGTATCCATCATCTGTACAAAAGATATGTGGTGCTAACTTTAGACCTCTAAATAACGAATATCTGAAAGGAACATTCCTAAAAGCCGTTTCAGGGGAAGAGGTTCACACATATTGGCTCTTGTATTTTGAGTCAGTGAATCTTATGGTAAGAGAGTTCATTGATCAAGCGGTTTTACTCTTGACACTGAGTTTGGAAGTAGCTCGGAATGTGAATTTTGTGAGATTTGCATCTGTAAAAAAAGAAACAGTAGCCGGAATTACTTTTGATGCACCATTTGATGATACGGATCTTCTAAAAAATTTGAGCGTTAATCTCAAGAAGGCAATTGGAAGAAGTATGATTGATGAAAAGCCGAAAGAATGGGAGTCTATCCGTAAACTCTATGTTGCTAGACATCAAGTTGCTCATGGAAAAAAAGCTTCATATTTTGAAGGAGGAGTTATGAAAGCTGTTGAAAATGATATCTTTTTGGACTGGGCTAGAGATGTTAGAAATACTCTAGCATGGTTGATTGAATTAAATAATTAATATTTTCAAGTAAGTAATCACGCAGATTTAAAATTCATTATCCATCAGAGAGCGGTTCACTACTTACTTTGACTAGTTGTTTGATTGTAATAATAGGTCAATATCGGGCGCATTAAAAATGTAAAATACTCAAGTATAGCTCTTGAAAAATTGTGCAGTTTAATTCTGCTCACTTAATTAATTAGTCTGAAAAAATTAACCTAGCACAGAGAACACAGAGTTTTAAAGTGTTCACTTTCAGTTAATTAATCTAAGTTGTATGACACAAGTTTGTTTCGAGGGCATAAGCTAGCAGAAATAACACGATTTTGATCAGAAAACCCGCTTCGGTAACGGC
>JAYTAQ010000109.1:0-4035 GCA_043737415.1 bacterium | reverse complement strand
CCCTCTCTCTCTCTTTGTCTTAGAAATGGACTTACTGAGAAAGACAAAAAACACCCATTTAAAATTAAAATTAAGGCAGAAACTAAATGTACAAATGTATTACTTTTAAAACCATAATTTCGATAAAAAATAAATCCACCTATTATTGCCATAGAAATCCCAATCCAAATCAAAGGCTTTGTAACTTTATGCGTTCGTGTTGTAGCTTCGGTCCAATAATTTGATTTAATACCTAAAAACCCGTGTAAATCTATTACCGTTACAGCTCCTAAACCAATTACAAAACCTGCTAGCATGATAAAAAGACCAATGGCGTTTAATAGTAATTCCATAAAAAATATTAACAAGAAGCGATGTATTGATCAATCATTACTAACTTTCTGACAAACATGATAAACTTTGATAATTTATGGACTCAATTAGTTTATTGCTTTCGTGTTTTGCTTGTATTGCACCAATTATTGTAGTTTTATTCGTCATAATAGCACTGACTCGTGTCACTCAAAGAAAGCAAATTCAACAACCTCAACAACCAAAACAATCCGAATTTAATGTTAAACTTATTGAATGGCTTAAAAGCAGAAAAGCTGAAGGACTGGTTTCAATAGACGAATTGATTAATAAAGCCAATAAGGGACATATCACTCAAAAAACTCAATCATCAACGATCAAACAATCTGATGCAACCATAGTTCGCAATACTAAACCGGAAGTAATAGAACCAATAAAGCATACAGTTAAACCTCAAGAATCGCGTAAATTTATCGAGAAGCCTCATACAAATAGTTTACAAATCTCAACTGCTGAGCTTTTGCTTTATATTGGTTCATTTCTGGTTATTTTTTCATTATTTGTTTTTATAGCTTTTACCTGGGAAATATATTCTACATCAGTAAAAAGCATAATGATTATTACTTTTACAGTATGCTTTTATGCTGTAGGAGCATTGTTAAGTAAATCTACGAGACTGAAGAAAGCCAGCGTTACTTTTATTACGATTGGAGCTGTAGCTGTAGCTTTTACCGGAATTGGATTATGGAATTTTGGATTGTTTGAAAATACATCTATTACATTCCCAATTTACTGGACCATTTATGGAATAATTCTATCTCTTATCTACTTTTTAAGCCTCAAGGCATTTGGCCAGAAAAGATACTTCTACTTAGGAATTCTAGTTATTTACAGTTTAATGGGGTCGCTTTCATTCTCAATTACAGAGGATCCAAGACTTAGAATTATAATCATTGCGCTTCTCAATGTTATTTTCTACGGATCAGAAAAACTCTTCGGCAAACTAAGCAAAGAAGTCCGAATTGCATCGAGAAGTGTAAATTTAGTCTTTGACTTCCTTATTGCAGGAGTAATTATTTCTTTACTGTCCGGAATTTCAAGCCATTACTCACAAACTATGGCTTCAGCTGCCTTATTGATTCCAACATTTGGCTATATTGTTGCATGGATTAAAGAAAAGGGAAAAGGAGAACTATATTGGGGAGTAATTACGATATTACTAAAAGTATTCTTAATAGGCGTAATCTTCGCGTTATCTCCATCTCAAATGATAATCTTGATGGTAATTGCTTCAACATCAATTGTAGCGATATCTAAGGTATTCTGGAACAGAGAAAAAGAAATGATTCATGTCCTATGGATTGAACACTTTTTGACTACAATCATTGCAGCTCTTGCAGTATTTACAATAGGGTTAATGGGTAAAAATAGTTGGCTGGAGGTATCTACTGTTGTTTTGTTTTCAGTACCTCTTGGTTTACATCTTTTTAACTATCTGAAATACAGGGAAGCAAGTATTTTCTCTATCAAACTATTATTTATTCCTCTAGAAGTACTTTTAATAGGATACGGATTTAATTTCAATCTTACAGGATTTCTATCTCTAATAATTGGATTGTATCTAATTTTTGAAATTGTACAAATCCTTTTATCAAAGCAAAAAAAAGTCCTCTACAACACATCTCGAGTTATTTCATTAGCGATCAATGGATTAATGATTATAAGTGCAGTAACTCTATTTTCCGCTTCAAATTCATCAAATCTTAACCGAATACTAGCAATACTTTTACTATCACTGCCCGTTCTATCAACATTTATAAAGTCTCCGAAGGATTTTAAATACGAACACATTATTGAACTACTATTATTACCAATTAAATTCGTAGTTCTAACGGCTATTATTCACTTATTTACAAAAACCTCAATCGGACTATTTCTAAGCTTCATTCTCACTTATGCAATCATTCTTCAGTTTCTCACCTTTACACTATACAAAGGCCAAAAAATTCTAAAAAATCTTTCAGTGCTTATTAGTTGGGGTTTAATTGGAGTGGTGACATTGTTGGTTATTTCAACTTATTCATCGAACGTTGGATTCTACAATGTTCCAAAGTGGCTGCAGATAACCTCTCTACTCGTTAGTTCTGCAACATTAATCGTTCCTGCATTTATCCGCCGGCAATCAGCTTTATTCAGCATAGCTCTAATTTATATAATTGGTGTAATTCCTTGGATTACAACAATAATATCTCCAAAGGCCCCTTATTCAATTTATTTAACTGAGTTTATTGTTATCTTCACAGTTTCAACAACTTTATATTTTTTGAGTAAAACAAGACAGAAAATAATATTTAACGCTCCCACCTATCTCCCAGCAGTAATTATTTCTGGAATTATCACTCTTATGATAGGTATTTCGAATGGTTCAGGAGCACTTCTGGTATCGTTTTCACTTATTACTCTAGCATTCCACATCATTGGATATCTCGCAAATAATAAAACTTCAAGATTTATAAGTGTAGTATGTATGCTTTCTACCCACTTGGCTTTGGTAAGCTGGGTAAACAGCAGGCATTTCCTAAATATCAGTTGGCCAGTTCAAACAGGCGCTGCATTACTAATTCCTGGAGCGATCTATCTAATATTAAGTGAGACAAGAAATTTTGCTAACAAATATGCAGACGAGTTTTTAACAGGTTTTATTGCTTTCACTGGGCTTGGAGTTCTTTTGACGTTTGGAAATGGCATATTATTTTTAATTTCACTATCTGTACTACTAATTTATTCAGTTTATTTTTGTACTCGATACAAAAATCCATCTTTTGCTTATTCCATTGCTCTTTTATCGTACATGATATTGTTACAATCCAGCAGCATTTGGCATTGGAAAGGTGAGATAACAGCTTTATCATCAGCTATTTTTTCGACAATATTGATTGTAATCTCAAATAAAAAAATAATTGGTAACCTGATTTCAGAGGAAATCTGCTCGGCTCTCGATAGATCGGCTATTATAGCTTCAATTGTTATACTTTTTGCAATCTTCCCTGGTAACTTCAATAACGCCACTTTTGTAACGATAATTACTGCATTTATTTGCGCAGCAATAATTAATTCTAGTGAACGAACAGCTTTAAAGCTTAGAATTGCAGGCGGTTTAGGCTACGTACTTGGAATATGGTGTCTGGCAACTATTATTGAGGGTCCAACCCAGCTTTACGTATTACCTTTTGTAGCTTATCTATTTTGTATTTCCTGGATTTACTCTAAAAAAGGAGATAAAAATGCATCATCAGCCTTTGAATTTGCCGGCGTTGGGATTGAAACCTCAGTATTATTTCTCCAATCAGTTCTTTCATCAGGCGACGGAGAGAAAATTTTATATGGAATAATATTAATCGTTATTTCATCAATTCTAATCATTCTAGGCATCCAATTAAAGAAAAGGGCACTTCTAGCAATTGGAATTATATTCATGGCATTAGAGCTCTTTGTAAGACTCTCGTTTGTGATAGTAAGCATTCCATGGTGGATATATCTTGGACTTGCAGGACTTGGATTGATAGTTTCAGCGATTTATCAACTCCTAAAATCAACTAAAAAATCATAATATCTGAAGTTTTCTAGGGGTTTATTTCTGATACTGTGATAATTAAATCTACGAAGCTGGAATTTCTTCTTTAATAAATTTATTAAGATCATTTAATGCCTGAACATCTCCTCCTATAGCCGCAGATAAAATTT
>JAYTAQ010000108.1:0-9953 GCA_043737415.1 bacterium | reverse complement strand
TTTAACCAATTCAGTAAATCGTTTAACAAAAGACACACACCCGTTTTCTATTTCTGGTTTGTATGAAAATAACGTTATTCGAGTCTCAATTAAAGACCTTGGTGACTTCACTCACCGCGCCTCAGAAATCAAAAAAGGTGATTCATACACTGTTTTCGGCCCCTACGGTAAATTTGACGACAAACTATTTGCAAAGAAAAATGACATGGTATGGATCGGAGGAGGTATTGGAATAGCTCCTTTTGCTTATATGGCTCAATATTTTAAATACCTTCCAAATTCTGGCAAAAAAGGTAAAAGAAAAGTAGTGCTTTTTAATGATGTAAAATGTGCTGATGACATACTTTTTGCCAATGAATTTGAAGCCGCTCACGCAGAAGACAGCGATTTTACTTATCAAATATGGGATGGTTCAAAAAATGGATATTTAACAGCAGATGCAATTGTAAAAGCGATTGGCGGTAAGGATGAATTAAAGCACCGTACAGTTTTTATGTGCGGCCCACTTCGTATGACTCACGCACTCTCAAAACAACTGATTGAGCTTGGAATGCATCCCAGGCAGATAGTGTTTGAGGAGTTCACTTTTGGTTAATTCACGTTGGTCTATTAAAAAAAAGCTCCTTATCGGAGCTTTTTTTTAATGAACCTTTAATTATTTTGAAGAAAGTGTTGCCTGTGATTTAACTAATTCAACTGCAGCTTTAAATCCGGTAGTAGTATTTGATGAACCACCAATTACTCCGAGGGAAGTTAATTCATCGAGCTTTTTGCCAACAACTGCGGTCTTCAAAACAACCTCGAATTTATCGTTGTTTGTAGCTGCTGAAGTATTTAAAGGGGAATCCTTTAATTCTGTTGATGCGTCATTAATTACATCGTTTGAAAGTGTTAAAACAACCTCCATTTTATGATGAGTTGGACCAGATGTATCGTACTCTCCAGAAACTGTATAAACTCCATCCTTGTACTTATAAGCAGATTTTGTTTGTGTGGGGGTGACTAATAATATTGTAGTGGGTGGTTGAATTACAGCAACTTTATTGTCCTTTACTACATTCGAATAAGCGTAAATTGAGCTTGCAACGATAGCTGAGGCTGAGATTGCAAGAATACCTACATTTTTAATTTTTTCATTCATTTTCCAATCACATTACCAATAATTAAAAATTACTGCTGTGATAAATATTACGGTATACAGGTTGGTGGTTCAGGTATGGGTAATTCCTGAGTAAAGTGGGTTCTATAATTGAATATTTTCCATTGGGGCGTATTTAAACCTTTAATATCAAGCTGACTAAAAGTGCAAGCTGCCTCAAAAACCTGAGCGACTTCATTTGCTGCAAAACTATTGAAGTCATCTTCTATCCATATTTTCCCATCTATCATACTTCGTGTCGCTCCTTCAAAAATTATAGTTCCAAAGTGTCTTATTGGTTGTTTCGGTTCATCAAGTTTTGATAAATAAAAAGGTAATAAAAGTCCTGAAGCTGTTCTACCGACTAAAGTAAGGTAACCTTTTCTCCCAGAAGTCATTGTTATCACAGGTGCTGCAGGAAGGCTTAAAGTTCTTTTGTTTAATTGAAAAGCATTTAACATTGCTTCTCTAGTTTCATGTATAATCCAGGTCTTAGGCTGCACTCCCTGTTCAACTTCAATAGGAGGGGTAGATAATGTCTTGAACTGGTGCCTAAACCAATTATTTTTGAGGCCGTGGAATTCAATCGTTTCACTAGCCATAATGTTAATTATACACCAAAATATTCATTATCGTTACAATTAACTCATCTTAAAAACAAAATAAACCGCATTACTGCGGCTTATTTTATGTTTGTAAATTTACGTTATTTACTTTTTTTCGGTTCCTCTTCTACAATCTCAGCCTCAACAGTGTCTGTAACATTCGATGTCAGCTCAACTTCTACTTGTACATTTTTTTTAGCACTTACTTTTTTTACAGTAAAGTAATAAATGAGGGCTGTAATTAATCCTCCAAAAACAATTGCTAAAACCCAAGGCAACTTAGTCTCCTTGTGTTCAAACTGTCTCTTTGCTACATCAACTAGCATCCAAATCCAGAAAATAAGGATTGGAATGTAAGCTATGCAAAAACATAAATAAAATATTACTATAAAAGCGCTTGATCCGCCGTCTGAGTATCCTGTTGTTTCGTATGAATTCATCATTATAATTTGTTCTTTGTTATTCTATGGGTAATATTTCAAATAATCAATTAGATAGATATTTTACCGTATCTCCGTCTAACAGCGAAATAGTAAATGATTCCGCCGATAAAACCTGTAATACCAATAACTATAACCCAAATGATCTTTTCATCTTCATTTTGATAGTTATCTCTCCTAATTGAGTCAATAAGAGCCCATATCCACACAGCCATTCCGCCTATGATTATGAACAAGTAAATTAAACAAAAAACTAGAAAAAAGATTAATAATCCTATATCGCTATACATACAATCATTATATCTGATGTCATGAAAAAAGAAAAGACTATGGGTTAGTAAATTTATTTGTCAGGCACGTACATAGCCTCAAGATCTTTGATCATATCACGGTATTCTGCAGCTTTATAGAACTCCAGCTCTTCTGCTGCCAATTTCATTTTGTCTTTATATTCTTGTATCAAATCCACCATTTGGTCGTTTGTCATCTTGACTCCCACCATATCACTTTTCTTCTTTTTTACCTCTTCCTGGGCCAAATCTTTCTCTTTTGACCTAACTAATTGATCCTCGATATCTTTAATAATAGATTTAGGAGTGATGTTGTGTAAAGTATTGTACTCTTCCTGTATACGCCGACGCCTGGAAGTCTCATCGATTGCTAGTGACATAGATATAGTTTTTACATCGGCATACATCAATACTTTCCCTTCCAGGTGACGTGCTGCTCGACCTATTGTCTGGATAAGTGATGTCTGGTTTCTTAAAAACCCTTCTTTGTCAGCATCTAAAATCGCAACCAAAGAAACCTCAGGAAGATCCAATCCCTCACGTAAAAGATTTATACCTACAACAATATCATAAATACCCATACGCAAAGCTTTTAAAATCTCTACACGTTCAATAGTATCAACATCGCTATGAATATATTGGACCTTATAACCATTCTCGCTCAAATAATTCGTGAGATCCTCGGCCATTCTTTTTGTAATGGTAACAATTAGAGTACGCTCGTTCTTTTTAATTCGCTGCTGTATCTCTCTCTCAAGATCAGGAACCTGACCCATAATTGGTCTAATCTCGACAATTGGATCAAGAAGCCCGGTAGGACGTATAATCTGCTGAGCAATTCCAGTTTTTTTGTAATCATCATAAGTAAGCCTGGTTACAATTTTATTATAAAGTTTGACCTGCTTTTTCTCCTCCATCTCATGACTCTGGATAATTTCTTTGATCACCTTATCGCCTGTTTTGTAAACTCTCTGAGCCTCTTCGATAGAGTGCATAAGCTCCCATTCCTGCGGTGTAGCAGACACGTAAATGGCTTTGTCCACTTTTTGTGAAAACTCAGTAAAGTTCAAAGGCCTATTGTCTAGAGCTGAAGGCAGTCTAAATCCGTAGTCAATAAGAGTGGATTTCCTCGCCCTATCACCAGCATACATACCCCGGATCTGAGGAATCGTAATATGGGACTCGTCAATAAATAAAAGAAAATCGTCTGGGAAATAATCAAGAAGACATGATCCTGGTTCACCTGACTTTCTACCCTCAATAATTCCGGAATAGTTCTCTACTCCAGTGCAATACCCGACTTCTTCAAGCATTTCTATATCATAATTTGTACGCTGCCTGATTCTGGTTGCCTCAACTTCTCTACCCTGTGATTGGAATTGGTTGATTCTAGAGGCTAATTCCGCCCTTATTTGAGGAATTCTAGACTTTAACTGCTCCTCTGGAGTCACATAATGTTTAGAAGGAAAAATCACATAATGTTCTACATCTCCAAAATACTGACCTGTAACAGGATCAACAATTTTAATACTGTCAATCTCATCGCCGAAAAACTCAATCCTATACAATCTGTCCTCATAAGAAGGAAAAATGTCGACAACATCGCCTTTTACACGGAATGTACCTCGCTTAAACTCGATATCATTTCTGACATATTGCATATCAACAAGCTTACGAAGCAACTTATTTCTAATAATTTTCTGACCTTTATTGATTTCGGTAGCAAGAGCCTCATAATTCTCTGGAGAACCAAGGCCGTAGATACATGATACAGACGCAACAATCAAAACGTCGGATCTAGTTAGTAAACTTTGGGTTGCCGCGTTTCTATATTTCTCGATTTCCTCATTGATCTGGGATTCTTTTTCAATATAGGTATCGGAAGCCGGGATATACGCCTCTGGCTGGTAATAATCGTAGTAACTGACGAAGTATCTCACAGCGTTATTTGGGAAAAATTTTCTAAACTCAGATGCCAGCTGTGCTGCAAGGGTTTTATTATGAGCGATAATCAAAGTTGGCTTCTGGATCTTTTCTATAATATTCGCCATTGCGAAAGTTTTGCCTGTACCTGTAGCTCCTAGAAGTACTTGATGTTTCATTCCATCACGTAATCCCCCAGTAAGCTTTTCGATTGCTTGAGGCTGGTCGCCTGTCGGGGAGTATTCGGAGACTAGTTCGAACTTTTTATTTACCATAGTTTCGCATTATACTCTTTTTTGAGTATAAATGGGTTAAAAGTGCGCCTCAAACTGTGCAATTCCTACTGACATCTCCTCCTCACTTTGCTATCCTTAGAATAGAATTTTGAATATGTTGCCTAAATCAATTAAATCAAAGCTGATCGCTATAGTTTTCGCACTCCTTGCCCTGCTTTTAATAATACTTGGCGGTTTTTATTACTACGTTCATATTTACAAAAATCGCGAATTCTACCCTTTAGTAAAAAGCACAGTAAATCAGACAGATCTTGAAAATCTCGGGTTCAAGAAAATTGATCTTGGAGAAGGCAAGTATTCCTTTTTTGCTCCAACCAGATGGATAAATATTGATAGGGATTTAAGTGTATTTGGTGATGTATTAACGGGCTCTAACGCTTATCTTTTAAAATATCCTAACTCTCTAGGTAAACTTACCAATGATATCTGCAGCAATGTTATCAAAGAATCAGTAGATAAAATCACTTCTGGTGGCACCTATTCTGAGATTTCTATTGTTGATAACAATGTAAAAAAAGTTGGAGATTATACAGGGTGTATTGCTAATGTTAAGACTAAAGTAGCTAAAAAAGATTTCTCAATAATACAGTTTTATATTTTCAGAAAAGACTCTGTTTATCTTTTACAGACGCAGTACCCGAGTGAGTCTACCATCGAAAAAGACACAGCTGATCAAATTATTAGATCAATCGCTTTATCAGAGTAAAAAAGAATGTGAATTAGCTTAGTTAAAGTAAAGGGACGATCAAATTCAAACTGCTCTTGTTTGAACCTTATTAACAGCGTAGTCAATCATTTTTTCAGCAAAGTTAATTTTTGTTACCCTCTGGAATATAGAAAATCTAGGCGATCTATGAACTCCAAGGACGTATTTGTGGCCGCTGTGTATAACAATATCAACTGCGGAAATCTCATAGTTTAGAGCTGTAGATGCGTCAATCGCTAATTGTGCTATTTCGTCAGCAACCTCAATTTTTTTATTCCTTGCCCATCTGGAATGATTAAGCTTTGGCTCCTCCTCCATAATATCTTTTTGTATACCACCAATGACCTCTCCTCCAATAATATAAATCCTTACATAAGATAATGCAGGAATATATTGCTGGAAGATAAACTTCTTCTGTTTGCTCGTTCTCACTACATCATAGCTGTCTGTCCATTCATCAGATATTGACATGGATTTTTTCTCTTCTGTATTAGACATCAATAAAACTGGGTGCTCGATCTCCATCAAAACATCACGTCCAGATTTCAAGCTGTTTGTTTCGTAAAGGTTTAATTGAGGTATATTGTTTTGAGCAAGTTTGTAACTGTTTAATAATGGAAGCTGTTTTGAAGTAACAAGGCTTTCATCAACGATTACTTTGCCGTTATTATGTAGGAATTCAGCCAATAACAAGGCTTCATTGATAACTTTATTAATTGACCTGAAGATAAACACATCAAAGTCCATCAGTTCAAGCTTTCTGTGTCTTGCGAAGAATTTTGAGTGCTCAACCTCAAAATAAATATCGGGCATATAAACCCTCTTGCATAGGTGTCCCTGGCTCTCTGCGAGAGTCTTGATCGTTAAAGACTCTTTGGAATCTCTTGGTCCTATAACACAGATATTCATATTCCGGATAATAGCAGTAAAATTTAAAATAGTCATTAACCCTAAACCTTCTATTTATTAATGAATAAATGGACTAATCTCAGTGTGCCAGAACATGCTATGTGTTGTGATATTAATTCGTATGTAAATTACTTTATAGGGTTATTGGTTCCTGTAATTCCTGCTTTTGTAAAAAGGGAGTTGGGAGTGTAGCAGGAGTAACAAGACTTGCTATTTCAACTAACCCACTACTTAAATCATTTAGAAAAATATCTGCAGCCCTAAGTTTGCATGAAGCTGGACAAGCTCTACAAATTCCATTCCCTCCGCTCATCGCAACCGCAGCTATTACACCATCGTCATCACTCAAAGTCCCAAATCTAAAAAGCATCGCTTGTGCTACCTGCATCGCTCTCAATTCCTGTTTCCATCCTTCGATAGCCTGATCTCCTTGCGGAATAATATAATCGGGTGCGTTGCATGCATTTACCCTTCCGTTTCGTATTACAGTACTCAAATTTACTCCATTTACTCTATAATCTACTTTGATTTCCATGTGATTTTACTGGGCAATTGTACTCGCACAAAGGATAAATAGAACTCTATCGAGGTTATATAGAGTCTTTAAAGGTGGATATGGACATTACGACGTTTTCCTAATAAAATCACAACGTTAATCTCTAACAAATATAACAATTAGTTAGTGATTGAAAATTTAATAAAGCCGAGGTGGCGAAATGGTAGACGCGTTAGTCTTAGGAACTAATTCCTTACGGATTGGAGGTTCGAGTCCTCTCCTCGGCACCCAAAGACACAACATTTTTTCCTTTTTTTAACTTTCTTCTCGCAATGAGAAGCTCAACTCTGTACAATAAAAATACAAATCTGAGATGGCCAAGAAGAGTAAGAAAAAAAAGAAAAGCTCTGAAGACAAAGGTTCCAAAAAAAAATCAAAATGGACAATTCCATTTATAGTATTAATTTGGATTATAATCTTGATAATACTTACAGCTTATCTCTCACCGACCACAATTGACTTGATTATCAGTGCAGCCAGAACTACTGTTAATCGAGTTCCAGAATCATACCAGCCATAAGCTGATCAGTTATCGACTAACAACCTCATTATTTGTACAATCAACTTAATATGTCATCTTACGAAAAAGCTGTTGAAATGTTGAATGAGAACGTTAAAAACGAAAGTCTCAAGAAACACTGTTATGCTGTTGAATCTTGCATGAGATTTTATGCAAAAAAAATGGGAGAGGATGAAGAGAAATGGGCGATCACAGGAATGCTTCACGACATTGACTGGGAAACAAATCCTGACACTCACCCCAATACAGCAATACCGATGCTCCTGGACGCTGGCTATACTCAAGATATGGTAGACGCAATTCTCGGACATGCCTACCCAAGTCGAACTGATGTAATGCGAGATACTTTGATGGCCAAGTATTTATTTGCCTGTGATGAACTTTCAGGTTTCGTAACTGCTTATTCACTTATGAAGCCGGGCAAACTAAACGATGTCGAGGCAAAGAGTATCGTCAAGAAACTTAAAGATAAAGCCTTTGCAAAAAATGTCAGCAGGGATGACATTTACCAAAGTTTAGAGGAAATTGGAATCCCAGCCGAAGAGCATATTGCCAATATTATTGAGGCAATGCGAAGCGATAACCGACTGAATTAACTTGCATTTGCACGCGTTTTGAGATTATGTAGTATAATTAGTAGACAAATGCCGGAAAATTTACTAGGAAAATATATAGATTCTATTACAGAGACTCTTATTAATGAGATTTCTGACTTGCAAGAGACTGATCGATCGGATGTTCATGATCTTGTAATGAATCGAGTTCTTGGCGAGGTTGAAGAATTTCTATCCGATAATTTAAAGCCGGAAGAAAGTACAGAATTTAAAACAAACTGCGACAAAGCCCTACAGGATAATGATTTAGCTAATTATTTAAATGCAATTTACATAGGTCTGAAAAACATACCTGATGTTGAGTCACTTTTGGATAAGAGAATGGAGCCATTTAAAAAGGAGTTATTAATTAAATTAATCTAAATTTTTATGATAAGTAACGAACCAATCCAATCTGGACCCCAAGTTGAAGTAAATTTTCAAGCTAAACACATCGGACTACCTCCTGAGTATATTCTAAATGGGCTTTATAAGGCTTATGCATCTCTCAGACGCGAACCTTCATTATTTTCAGGAAATCCAGAAGCCGCTGAATTAAGACCAAATCCAATTGTAACTCCATCTACTCCTGATTTGGTTGAGTTAACAATTGCCCAACCTGCAATTGAAAATCAAAGAAAGCCAGCCCTGAGTCGACTTGCCGCTAAACTTGTTGAAGGTAGAAGTGAAGCACAGCAGCGTAAAAAAGACGCGCAGAGAGCTACGACTACAGTATACTGGCAGCGCAAATTAGTAATGTATAGCACAAGTGGAGTCTTAATATCTGGACTTTTGCAAGTATTGTTTGGTCTGGGTAGATTTGATAATCAATCAGTTTCTAGCTTTGCACAAACTGCAGGAAATATTCGGAATGCAGCTACTGCAACAGCTGTGAATCTAAATGACGACTTTCAGACTTGGATGAATCGTCAAATTCCTACACCTGCTCCTGATGCCACTGTAGTAGCTACTGTTCAGCTGAGAGCTGAGGCATCGGCTGGTGGTGCGGTGCCTGAAGCTGTTAAGGCAGTTGCCCTCTCACCTGAAAATAGTTTATTTGTTGAATCACTTCCAGCTCATGAGAAAAAAGATGGCAATACTTTGATCCAGGTTGTGGCAGAAAAAGGATATTATCCCGAAGTTGAAATGTATAAGCCTGGTGTTGATGTTGATAAAATAGAGTTAACAGATGAAATCGTAAATCAATCAAGAGAACTTCAGTCAGTTTACGAAACTAAAAAGAACGACGCTAGTATCCACGGTCACGTCCTTGTTACTTTTAAACCTGGAATGAAGATTACTCATTATTATCAAAGCAACTCAAGGCCGCAGGAATCAGGATACGATGAAACTACTCTTGATAAAGAATTCGCAGTAGAGACTAACGGTATTTTTATTATTAATATTAATGGTGTAAACAAGCTAGCGATTAGGCCTACAAATCAATTGGTTGAAGGTGGATATCACTCAATTACCGGCTATATCGTTATTGAGAACTCTGAAGATGCTATGAAAGTGATGCAGGATGCTAAATTCGGTACCTCTGTTTATATAAATTTAAACACCTATGAAGGAAAGGCTAAAAATATCAAAGCTTCTGAAGCGCAGATTAATAATTTCGGGCCAATCAAAGGTGAAGTTGATATTTCAAAGGTTATTGGAATTTCTGGATCTGACAAAAATATTAGGGATAAAGGATTTGTTGATGGCTGGGGGCTGTTTATGGTAAATGGAAAGAGTACTTTTAAGCCAATCCTCGGTGGTGGTGTTTGTATAGTTGAAACTGCTACTGGTCTGGCGGCCCAGCTTGGTGCAGAGAATGCAGGATTTGAAGTCTCGAACATTGATAGAGACAGACATGGAGATGTAAAATTACGATATGCTCCAGTCACTGATAGAGCTGATGAAATGAACGCTGATGTTCACCATTTTGATGGGACTGTGACATCTACTGGTAAAGGAATTCGATTTACTGTT
>JAYTAQ010000107.1:0-1522 GCA_043737415.1 bacterium | reverse complement strand
GTATATTTACACTTATAGGATATACTCAGTTTTCCTGCACAAAGTATGATCACCCCCAAAAAAATCTTGATTTTAAGCAATAGAATAAATAACAAGCTTTATAGAAATATACAAAAACATTCGAATAACGATGTTTATAGCACTTCCTACTCCTTATTAAGCTTTAATATTGAGCAAAATAAAGTAGAAATCTTTGATACTGCCAATAATCTTTCATTAGATCAATATAATTTAGTTTATTTCAGGCAATATGAAGAAGAAACAAAAGCCTGCACTCTTTATCTTCAAGAGAAAGGCATTCCTTTTTTAAATAAAGATATAGGAGAAAATTTTGTTTTTAATAAGTTGGCACAATACGTAAAACTTGGCTTTGGAGGTTATTTAGTCCCACATACTGCTTATGCTTCACATGATGGTCTGAAAAGGGTTTCTGAGGCTTTCTCATATCCATTTGTGCTTAAAAGTATCAGTTCTTCACTTGGTCAGGATAACTTTCTTGTAAATAACTATAGAGAACTATGTTCTATTCTTGATTCAAACAATAAAATTCCTTTTTTAATGCAGGAGTTCATTCAAAATAGTTTTGATTATAGAGTGCTTATTTTAGGAGGAGAGCTTGGAACCGTTTTAAAGAGAACAAGGCAGAATAAAGCTGATCACAGAAATAATACAGCATTAGGAGCACTTGAAGAGGAAATTAATAATCCTGATAAAAATATGGTTGATCTTTCGGTGAGTATCTCAAAGTATTTAAACAAAAATGTTGCTGGAGTCGACCTTATTTTTGATGAGATATCAAAGCGGTATTATGTTATTGAGATTAACTCTAAGCCTTCTTTTACTTATGATGTAAATGTTTCTTCTGAGGTGCCTCAGTTTACAAAGTTTATCGATAGCTATATTGCAAACGATTGATTAACTTAGTTCTATAGCTACCATAAACCTCCCATGATTTTCATTGTTATGAAAAGAGTAGCTGTGGGAGAAACCCACTCTATCTTTTGAGGCTTGTAATGTGTCCATATCATAAGCAAATATATTCTCACCTGGAATCCCGCATAAAATATATTCATTTAGCAAAGCCTTTAATGAATTGACATGATACCTTCCTTCTCTCTCCTCAATGAGGTTAGTCCAGTTTTTTAAATCAATATCTCCAAATCTAGACCTATCATGCATAAAGTAATTATCAGGTTTTATACTTGGGCATATTCCAATAAATATTTTGTTTAATTCACAGTCAAACGTATCTTGAAGTTGCTTGATAGCCTTACTAGCTAGTCTATGCAGCATTCCTTGAGTACCGGTATGTATTAATCCACCTATTTTAACTCCTGACCTACTTGTAGCTTGAATTACTGATACTCCGCAGTCACCTGGCTTTACAGCAATGACAACTTCTTTTTCGGAAGTTAGAATGCAATCACATACTGCTTCTCTACCCGAGTTTTTAAAACTTTTTTTAAGATCTAATGTAATAATATTTTCTTTTGTAAGAATAAAAATTCGATCAGAATGCTCA
>JAYTAQ010000106.1:0-1523 GCA_043737415.1 bacterium | reverse complement strand
CGTAGGCTTTGTTGGCGCGCCCGATCGGAGATAATGGCGTTACTGGCTCGGCAGTTTCAATGTCTATTTTAGATCCTGTGTTACTTAGGTTTGCCATAATAATTGTGAGATGATTTGGCTAGATTATAACTTGAATTGTTGCGGGTGTAAAGATTTTGTTAGCACGATCGGGTGAGTACAAAAATCTCCCTGTGATTGAGGAGATTCAAGCCTGTTAGTATATTCCGGCTTCTACTTGTTTACGCCTTAGAATCTAGCTTATGGCTTATTATGGCACTGATAACAGATTGCGACCAATGATTGTTAATTAATCTTCTCCTATGCAACCGTACAACGCGACCAGTGATGGCGGGTTGTTTTTAAGTTTCTCTTCAATAAAAGTAAGTCTGTCAACTAATCGTTGAGACTTGTCACCAGCTCTTATTTTTTTGTTAATAGCTTTACGCTCATCTCTTATTGGTTTGTATTCGTCGTACTCCATTAGTTAAACTCCCAATAATTTATATGCTTCGTTAATTTTATCTTTATACTGTTTTTCTGTAAAGTTATTCAACCCTTCTTCCCCTGGCTTTGCTGCCGGGTTCCCATCAATATCTTGATATGCAAGACTCCTAGACACAGAAAGTTGAACTTCTTTGAATTTCTCTAGGTCATCTTTAGGTAGTTTTCTGTTTGCATAATTTTCTGCATTTTGCGCTAGTTCATACCCGGAAATTGGTCTATTGTGATTATTTAACAGCAACTGTCTTGCCATCTCTTTGTATGTATTTCTAGCTTTATCGTCATTAGTTATAGTTTTGATATCGCTTCTGTCATCAATATCAATAAATTTAACGTCAAGAGTCTCAGGATGTACCATAATATTTTGCGGGTGAATATCGGTATGGACAAGTCCATTATCATGCGCTATTTTTGTAATTCTTAGCAGATTCTCAGATATTATTCCATCTCTTTTATTTTTTTGTTCAGCCGTTAAAGGTGAGCCATTATATTTAGCGCTAAGCGTTTGATATCCGTCAAGATATTCCATCGCAATCGCACTAACCTTGTTTTTTTCAAAAATAGAGCCATATATTTTAGGGCCAATCCCCAAATCGCCCATAGTTTTAGCTGCGCCAATAGTCTCATTTACATCCAAATCTCTCTTATTGTATTTAAGCACTTTAACCTGCTGCGTGTCTCTTGTGTCTAAATAGATAGTACCAAACGCACCAGAGCCTATTTCTTTAAACTCTGGCGGTATGCTTTGCGTGTTTAAATTGTAGGGAGGGAAATCGATTTTAGGATCTTCCTTCTTTGTCTCTGCTTTTGGATCGAGTGTTTTGACTTCAGCTTTCTTATTCTTAAACTCTTCCAAGTTCTTAGCCTTAGCTTCTAATAAATCAGCCGTACCGTGTCTAGACCAATTACCACCGCCGGGTTGTTTCCTTAGCTCACCAGCTAATACTCGCAACTTATCAATCCTGTCCTGAGAGATACTTGAATCACCACCTCCGGTAGTTTTAACTTTTTTACCCGCACCA
>JAYTAQ010000105.1:0-4060 GCA_043737415.1 bacterium | reverse complement strand
TGTCCTTTTTGAGTTTTTGAAGATTTATAAATTGAGGCTCATTTGAGACTTCGCTAGGTATAATAATGTTTGGTTTAGATTTGGCAGCCATACTTACTTAAAATAATAACAGATATGATTTGCAAAGCTATCAAAGTGGATCATCTCCTAGTCTCCAATAGCTGACTCCATATATTCCATATTGTGCTGCAAGCTCAAGTCTCGCCTTTACACTCTCTGGCGTAGCATAGTAGCCGAAGTAAAGCTTGCCATTTTGAGTATACTTTATAGCTCCTTCACCATTAGCTGAACTAAAAAAGGTATCAACTGTGTTATTACTATTTTTAAGATTCGCAACCTGCCCATAATCAAGAGCACGTGAGGCCTCTCCGGTCGGCCAGGCATATCCATATAGATTCACACCCAAAACAATCTTTTGTCGAGGAATCCTTTTCACTGAATAATCAAGAACTTCCTTCATCCATGATAAAGGAGCAACAGGTCCAGGATTTGTCCCAGCTGATGAGGTATAGTCATATGTCATGATACGTATCTGATCCGCATATTCTGCGATCTTAGTGTAATCTTGAACTTCTCTGGTTTCCGGCATAAACCCATAAACAACTTGATCTCCCCATTTAGAAAGTACGGTCACTGTCAAAACTTTATTTCGCGAATGTAATTCAGTTGATAGTCTTTTTAGCATATCATAAAATTTATCCTTGTCTCTAAGAAAGGTTGATTCATAGTCCAAATCAAGACCATCAAAATTATTATCATCAACTTCTTTCATCATAAAAGCCACATGACGGTTTAGTTTGTCTGGATCATTCAATACGATTGATAAACTCTGAGCGTCAAAACCTGCTATCGAAGGAATTATCTTAATATTTGCAGTTGAGGTGATCGATTGTAGTTTATCAAGTCCTTCTTTAGAAACATTAATACTTCCATCAGCAGCCATAGAATAGAAGATAGGGCTTACTGACTCAAATAAATCTTTTTTTGCCTCCAAAGATTTTAGAGCTGACTTCATAGCCCATGTTGGGATCCATGCATTTATTTTTACATTCTTAATATCTACAGACATGTTATCAAGGTCTCCGTCTGAAAGCGTAGGCTCTTTTATGAATTTTGATGAAAATTGAAGGCTCTGAGAAAAGGTTTTAATCTGATTGCTTGTAGGTGGTACGTACTTATTATCCTGGTATATTAAGTATCCAACAGAATAAGAAAGAGTAAGGCTGATTAGTATAAGTATTGTTAAAGCAATTTTATTCACATACTTATTGTACCAAATTTCTTTCTTCTTTTTATATTCAAGAATTTTTGAATATAATCTCTATCTGTTCTAAAATGACTCAGATTAGTATCAATGACTTAGTTCCATTTCTAAATTAGATTTACAGGTTTAAAAAGCCCACTTAATGGTCTTTCTTTACTAAATTTAAACTTATTTTAGTTTGTCTCTCAATTATGAAATTAACACAATTAAAAAAAACAGATCAAGATTTAGCTAAATTAGTTGAAGGTGAGTTTGCCCGACAGCAGAATGGTTTAGAGCTTATAGCTTCAGAAAACTACGTATCTGAATCAGTTCTGGAAGCATTAGGAACAGTATTTACAAATAAATATTCAGAAGGATATCCAGGAAAAAGATATTATGGCGGTCAAGAATTTACTGATCAAATTGAGCAAATTGCTATTGATCGTGCAAAAGATTTATTCGGTTGTGACCATGCTAATGTACAGCCTTTATCTGGTGCTATCGCAAACTTCGCAGCCTATTCTTCTTGGATGGAGCTTGGGGATACTATTCTTGGCATGAATCTTAGCCACGGCGGACATTTAACTCATGGCTCTCCAGTGACGACTATGTCTAAAATGTACAATTTTATTCGTTATGGAATGAAAGATATAGAAACAGGAGAAATTGATTACAACGCACTTCGCGACACAGCATTAGCAAATAAACCTAAAATTATTCTTGCAGGTTTTTCAGCTTATCCAAGGGAGATTGATTACGCAAAAATTGCTGAGATTGCTAATGAAGTTGGAGCAATCGCAATTATGGACATGGCTCATATTGCTGGTCTTATCGCCGGTAAAGCACTGGCAAATCCATTCGATTATGGTTTTCAGATGTGCACGACAACAACTCACAAGACGTTAAGGGGTCCACGAGGAGGCCTGATTTTAACGAAAGGAAAAGTTGGTAATCCTTTGAAAAAGGTTGATAAAACAATATTAAATTTACCTACTCTTGTTGATCGAGCAGTATTTCCAGGAGTTCAAGGTGGTCCTATCATGAATATCATTTACGCTAAAGCAGTAGCATTTGGCGAGGCTCAAAAGCCTGAATTCGAAGTATATGCACGCCAAGTAATCAAAAATTCTCAACGTCTTGCAGACCAATTGATGAATAAAGGCTTCAAACTCGTTACAAATGGAACCGATAACCATTTAGTGGTTGCAGACACTATTAAATCATTTGGGATTTCTGGGAAAATTGCTGAAGAAACTCTTGATAAAATTCATCTCTCTACAAGCAAAAGCACTGTCCCCGATGATATACGGTCTCCCTTTGACCCAAGTGGTATTCGAATCGGCACTCCAGCAGCAACAACTCGAGGTATGATCGAACAAGATATGGATGAATTAGCGTCATGGATTTACAACGCTATCACTCATTATGATGATGAAAAGTATATTGAGAAATTAGCGAAGGATGTAGAAGCGCATTGTAGGATGTTTACTGTGCCGGGCGGTGTATAAAAACCGCTTTTTTCATTTATCCACACGCAACTTTGTACTCTAATTTATACAATTATATTCTGCCTCGGCTAGATTGGTTTAACTGATCATTTAAATAAAGTATAAACCTCTATCCATGATGCTTACTCTTCCTACTATTCCCAAATTTATCTCCGCCCTTCCCTTTTTTGCCTCTAACCTGGAATTTCTTCTTTTTCTTAAATTCCTGCTCTCTATCACCTTTACCTTTTTTATTGGAGTTTCTAAATGCTTCCGGAAAGAATTGCTTTAAGACATAATCGTTAACTGAATGCAGTACTCTAGCACTAAGTTTAGGATTGGAGTCGATTTCAGCTATCTCTATTACTTCAAAAGTAACGGCAAAATAAGGTTTGTTAGCCAATAGTACACTAGAATTATGAAGTCTTATTCCAGTTTCTCCAGTTCGAATATTTTTATAAGATCCAGTCATCTGACGGCTTAAAAGATTGTACTTGAAAGCAGAAACTAATGTCTTCTCTATTCTTTTGTCCAAATCCTTATCTTTTAAATCTTGCAAAGAATATTTTGTCTTCCTAACAATCTCTAAAAGCTCACCACGAATATTTGTAGCCTCATCAAGCACTTCCTTGTTTAAAAAATTGTACTCTGCCCACTCGGGCCGATAATCATTTCTTACCCATTCATGCCATATTTTTAATAATGTGAAAAAGTCTGATCCCCTATACTCGAGCTTTCTTGTAGCAAAAATGTACTCATCGTGCATTTGCTCAGCTTGTCGCCATACATCCGGATTATTAGCGTATTCTTCATCTTTTCCTGCGATAAGTTTTCTAAAGAAATCCTCGGTCTGTAGATTCTGTACAACCGGTTTTAATTCTAAAAATGCGCAGATTGAGCAAATTGACTCAACACATTGGTTTTTTTGCGCCTCAATAATCAGATTTGCAAGTCTAGGTTCAAGTGGCAAACTCGCCATTGTTAGCCCCTTCTCTGTAATGCTTTCATTGTTGTCCAGTGCACCCATTCGTTTTAGTTCAATCAATGCATTTCGAACTATGCTTGGATTCGGAGCATCAACAAGTTTAAAAGTCTCAATATTATTGATTCCGATTCTCTTCATTATCAAAATCACTTGAGTTAACGAAGTCCTTAAAATCTCCGGTTCCTGGAATTCATCACGCTCATAAAAAGATTGCTGTGTGAACAATGCATGATAAAAACCTGGCTCAACGCGACCAGCTCGACCTTTTCTCTGTTCAAGGCCTTTCTTGGCATGGTGCTTTGTAACTAGACTGTTTAATCCTGTATTTGGATTAAATTCCAT